>JAWOEZ010000089.1:0-65394 GCA_046482435.1 Halanaerobiales bacterium | reverse complement strand
ATTAGGTTTTGGTTTTAGATGTGGATTTTTAGGATTATTGCACATGGAGATAATTCAAGAAAGACTAGAACGTGAGTATGATTTAGACTTAATTATTACTGCTCCTTCTGTGATTTATAAAGTAAAAACAAAGACTGAAGAATTATATGAAATAGAAAATCCAGCAGATTTTCCTGAACATAATGAAATTGAAGTGATCAAAGAGCCATTTGTAGAAGCAACTGTACACGTTCCTGAAGAACATATCGGCCCTATTATGGAATTATGTCAGGAAAATCGTGGTGAATTTATTGATATGCAGTATGTAGATGAAAACCGCATGGCTTTAAAATATAAGATGCCCTTGAGTGAAATAATTACTGGCTTCTTTAATCAATTGAAATCTAAATCTAAAGGATATGCTACACTGGATTATGAAATGATAGATTATGAAGAAGCCGATCTTGTAAAACTTGATATATTAGTAAATAAAGAACCTGTTGATGCATTATCTACAATTGTATTTAGTGACGATGCCCGTTATGAAGGACAAAAAATAGTCAGGAAGCTAAAAGAAATTATGCCTAAACAAATGTTTAAAGTACCTATTCAGGCTGCGGTAGGCAGTGATATATTGGCAAGAGTAAATATACAGGCCAAAAGAAAAGATGTACTGCAGAAATGTTATGGTGGAGATATTAGTAGAAAAAGAAAATTACTCGAAAAACAAAAAGAAGGTAAAAAACGAATGAAAATGGTTGGTAAAGTAGAGATCCCTCAAGAAGCATTTATGTCTATACTTGAAAGGAATGAAGATGATTAATTATCTAAATTATAAAGATCCTTTTGGTTTATATATTCATATACCATTTTGCAAAAGCAAATGTAATTACTGTGATTTTTATTCAATTAAAGCTTATAAAAATTTAATGGATGAATATATAAGTAATTTGAAAGAGGAAATTAAACTTTATTCTGATAGACTAATCACTCATAAAATTAAAACTATATATATCGGGGGAGGAACTCCTAGTATTCTTACTTCAGAAACGGTGAATGATATATTAAAAACCATCTCTGAGAATTTTGTTGTTAAAGATAGAATTGAAATTACTATTGAAGCCAACCCAGAAAGTTTGAATAAGGATAAAATTAAAGGTTATATCGAGGCTGGAATAAACCGATTAAGTTTAGGAGTCCAATCTTTTTTAAATAAGGAACTCACCTTTTTAGGTAGAATACATGAAGTGGAAGAATCATTAAATAATATTGAAATAATTAAAAATAAATTCGATAATTTTAGTATCGACTTAATATTTGCTATTCCGGGCCAAACTTTTCAAGAATTTAAACAAAGTTTAGATCAAGCTATAGATTTAAATCCTCCTCATATTTCTTTATATAATCTGCAAATTGAAGAAGGGACTTTATTAAATAAAAGATTAAATAATAATGATATTAAAAAAATTTCGGAAGAATTAGATTATAAAATGTATAACTTTGCTATTGAACAACTAACAAAAAATGACTACAAACATTATGAAATATCTAATTTTGCAAAAAAAGGATATGAATCTAAACATAATATTATATATTGGAACTATGAGGCCTATCTAGGCTTAGGTCCTTCTGCTCATGGTTTTAATGGTTCTGATCGTTATTACAATCTTAAAGATATTAAATCATACAATGATAAGTTAGCAAAAAATAAGCTACCGATCAAAAAAATAATAGAACTATCAAAAGAGGAATTAATAACTGAAAGAATGATTATGGGTTTAAGGTTAAAAAAAGGTGTAGATAAGAATAATTTTAAAAATAGATTTGGAATATCAATATATGATGTTTATGGAGAGGCAATTAGTAAACTAAAAAAAGAAAAATTAATCAAGGTAGATGAAGAAAAAATTATTTTGACAAAAAAAGGTATAAACCTTGGCAACATAGTTTTAGCAGAGTTCCTATTATAATTCATTTTTTTTCTAAATAGGGTTGAAAGTATTTGACAAAATAATAGTGATATGTTATTTTATTAATAGTTATTAGCACTCTATTTAGTCGAGTGCTAAAAAAGAGGTGAAGATGATGGTCAAAAATTTAGATGAACGCAAAAAGAATATACTTCATGCCATCATTCAAGAACATATTATAACAGCATCTCCAGTTGGATCCCGTACACTTTCTAAAAAATATGATCTAGGTGTTAGTTCGGCAACAATAAGGAATGAGATGGCTGATTTAGAAGAATTAGGTTATTTAGAACAACCTCACACATCGGCAGGACGAGTACCATCTGATAAAGGTTATAGATATTATGTAGATATCCTTATGAATAATAAAGGAATTAATTCTGATAAACTTATAAAAACTCTTTCAGAAATAGCTAAAGATCGGCATGGTATAAATAGTATTGTATCTAGTATGACAACAATGTTATCCGAATTTACTAAATATGCTACAATGATAACAGAACCTGAATTCAAAAATATCAAGATAAGTGAAGTTCAATTAATGAAAGTAACCCGTAATAAATTGTTACTCGTTATGGTGACTGATAATGGATTCGTTAGTGATAAATTGGTTAGTATTGAAGAAGAATTAAACAAAAGGAAAATTCGATATATAAATAATTTTTTAGTAAATAAAATCGAAGGTAAAAATATCACCCAGTTAGATAAAGATTATTTTGAAGAAATTGAAAAAGAATTAATTCAAAAGATAAATTTATCACACCATATATTCACCATAATCAACAGGGAAATAAAAGACTTAATCAACCCTGAAGATGTAAAGATATATATCGGGGGAACTTCTTATATTCTTGAACAGCCTGAATTCAATGATATAGAATATTTGAAAAAAGTATTAAATATTCTAGACCATGAAGATACTCTTAAGAAAATAATAAATGCTGAAAAAAACAAAGAAATAGAAGTCAGAATAGGACATGAGAATGAAATGGAAGAAATGCAGCGCTGTAGTGTTGTTATAGCAAATTATTCAATAGGAGATGAAGCAGTGGGTAAGATAGGAGTTTTAGGACCTACAAGAATGGAATATCCCCGTGTGATATCAACTGTTAATATAGTATCAGATATATTAAGTAAAATTATTTCAGAGGTGAGCAAATAAAATGGTGGCTAAAGAAGATGAAAACTTTGAAAAGGAACAAGAAAAGGTTGAGAAAGAAAAGTTGAATAATGATGAGGAGAAACAAAAAGAAACTGTCGATCTTGAAGAAGACATAATCGAGGAATTAATGGAAGAGAGAATAGAAAATATAAAAAAGGAGCTGACTACAGTAACAGAAGAGAAGGATGAGTATTTGAATAAATTCAAAAGGATGAAAGCTGATTTTGTGAATTATAGAAACCGTGTAAATAAGGAAAAAGAACAGTTAGAGTTAAAAACCAAAACTGAAATTATCAGCTCACTTTTACCAGTGATTGATAATTTTGAAAGAGCTCTAAAATCTGTAGATGAAGAATCTGAATTTCTTTCTGGGGTAGGCAAGATTCATAAACAACTCATAAATGCATTAAAGAAAGAAGGTCTTGAAGTAATTGAAACAGAAGGAGAAGAATTTGATCCCGCTTATCATGAAGCAGTAATGCAGGTTGAATCAGAACAAGATGAATCAGGTTATATTGTTGAAGAAATCCAGAAAGGTTATTTAATGGATGGTAAAGTCGTTAGGCCGGCCATGGTTAAAGTGGCCATCTAGTACATTTAAAATAAATTATTGAATATATAAAAGGAGGAATCTTTAATGAGTAAAATACTAGGGATTGATTTAGGGACTACTAATTCATGTATGGCTATTATGGAAGGTGGAGAACCAACTGTAATACCAAATAAAGAAGGAAAGAGAACTACTCCTTCAGTAGTTGCTTATTCTAAAAAAGGAGAAAGACTTGTAGGTGAATATGCTAAACGTCAGGCAATAACTAATCCTGATAATACAGTAGAGTCAATCAAAAGACAAATGGGAAAAGATATTAAAAAGCAAATGGGAGATAAAAAATATACACCCCAAGAAATTTCCGCAATGGTATTGCAGAAAATGAAAAAAGATGCTGAGGAATACTTAGGTGAAGATATTAAAGATGCAGTAATAACTGTTCCGGCATACTTTTCTGATTCACAAAGACAGGCCACTAAGGATGCAGGCAAAATTGCAGGTTTAAATGTTAAGAGAATAATTAATGAACCAACAGCTGCTTCCTTAGCTTATGGATTAGATGATGAATCTGAACAAACAATTTTAGTGTTTGACTTAGGTGGTGGAACATTTGATGTTTCAATTCTTGAACTTGGTGATGGAGTATTTGAAGTTGTTTCTACCCATGGTAATAATACTCTTGGTGGAGATGACTTTGATGAAAGAATCATGGACTATTTAGCCGAAGAATTTAAAAGTGAAACAGGAATTGATTTAAGAGATGACAGAATGGCTTTACAGCGTTTAAAAGATTCTGCAGAAAAAGCAAAAATCGAGCTTTCAAGTGTTAAACAAACCAATGTTAATTTACCATTTATTACACAGACAGAAGATGGACCAAAACACTTAGATGTTGATATAACGAGAGCAAAATTTGAAGAACTTATAGAAGATCTAATTGATAAAACAATGGGGCCAACAGATAAGGCGATTGATGATGCTGGATTTGGATCTTCTGGAATAGATGAAGTTATTTTGGTAGGTGGATCAACAAGAATTCCAGCTGTTCAAGAAGCAGTGAAAGATAAAATAGGAAAAGAGCCTCATAAAGGTATCAATCCTGATGAAGTAGTAGCAGTTGGTGCTGCAATTCAAGCTGGAGTATTATCTGGCGAAGTGGATGATATTGTCTTATTAGATGTAACACCACTTTCCCTAGGTATTGAAACCCAGGGTGGTGTATTTACTAAATTAATAGATAGGAATACTACTATCCCGACTTCAAAGGGTAAAATATTTTCTACTGCTCAGGACAATCAAACTGCAGTCGATATTCATGTCCTACAAGGTGAAAGAGATATGGCTAAAGATAATAAAACTTTGGGTAGATTCCAATTAACGGATATTCCACCTGCACCCCGTGGAGTACCACAAATTGAAGTTACATTTGATATAGATGAAAATGGAATTGTTCATGTTTCTGCAGAAGATAAAGGTACAGGAAATGAACAGAATATAACAATAGAATCTTCATCTGGCTTATCTGAAGAAGAAATTGAAGAAATGGTAAAAGAAGCGGAAGAACATGCTGAAGAAGATGAAAGGAAAAGAAAAGAAGTTGAAACTAAAAACGAAGCTGATGCCTTAATTCACACCACTAAGAAAACATTAGATAAAGCAGAAGGTAAAGTTGATGACTCATTATTAGAAAAAGTAAAAAATGCTAAAGATGAATTACAGGATGCAATAGATGAAGATGATATCGATCTCATCGAAGAAAAGAAGGAAGCATTAAATGAACAGATAACTGAATTAAGCTCACAATTATATTCACAAACCCAACAAGGAGCCCAAGGGCAGCAAGCTGGCGCTCAGCAACAAGCAGGAAGCCAACAGCAGTCAGGTGCTTCATCAGAAGAAGATGAGACAGTAGATGTTGATTATGAAGAGGTAGATGATGAAAATAAATAATTAATATGTTATAATAAAAAAAAGGGGTTTAACTCCCCTTTTTTTGATTGTATAAAATTATGAGGTGATTTTTAATGCCAGGTAAAAAAGATTATTATGATATCCTGGGTGTTAGTAAAGATGCATCCCAAAAAGAAATCAAAAAAGCATATAGGAAATTAGCAAAAAAATACCATCCTGATACAAATGATGGAGATAAACAAGCAAGTGAAAAGTTTAAAGAAATATCAGAGGCTTATGAAATATTAAGTAATCCTGAAAAGAGAAAAAGATATGATCAATATGGACACTCTGGTATAGGTGAAGATGATTTCAACTTTGATGACTTTGCCCGTGGTGGATTCGGTGGTTTTGAAGATATATTTGATATGTTTTTCGGTGGTGGAAGAACCGGTAGAAGCAGACGCAGAAGTCCTCAACGAGGAAGAGATTTACAGTATAAATTACAAATTTCTTTTGAAGAAGCAGCTTTTGGCGCTGAAAAGAAAATTACAATTCCTAGAACGGAAGTATGTCCGGAATGTGATGGTACAGGAGCAGAATCTAGAGCTGATGTAAAGACCTGTCCAAAGTGTAATGGGCAAGGTCAAATTAGAGTAACTCAACAGACACCATTCGGTAGATTTGCCCAAACTAAAACTTGTGATAGATGTGGTGGGAGTGGCGAAATAGTAGAAAATCCTTGTTCAAACTGTAATGGTACCGGTAAAGTTAAGCGAAGGAGACAATTAACAATAAACATACCGGCTGGAGTAAATGATGGAAGTAAATTAAGAATGGCTAGTGAGGGTGAAGCTGGTGAAACAGGAGCCGCCAGTGGAGACTTATATATTATCATTCAAGTACAGCCCCATAAAATATTTGATCGGAAAGGTGACGATATTTACTGTGAGATTCCTATAAATTTTGTTCAAGCTATATTAGGAGATGAAATAAAAGTTCCAACTTTAGAGGGTAAAGTTAAATTCGAGATTCCTGAGGGGACTCAACCAGGTACTACATTCAGATTGAAAAATAAAGGAATTAAACACTTAAATAAAAGTGGTAAAGGAGACCAGTATATTAAAACAAAGGTTGTTATACCTGATAACTTGGATCAAGAACAAAAAGAATTACTTATGAAATTTGCTGAAATAAGCGGTGAAGAAATTAATCCGGAAAAGAAGGGCTTTTTTGATAAAGTAAAAAATGCTTTTGGTGCCCTTTAAATAATATTTATAATTGGAGAGGAAACAAAATTTATGAACAGATTTTTTGTTAAATCAGAATATATAGATAATGATGTGGTTGAAATTAGTGGAGATGATTTCAACCACATTTCTAATTCTTTAAGACTTAAAGTAGGTGAAAAAATAATTATATCCACTGGAGACGGATATGATTTTATAGTTAAATTATCAGAATTTAAAGAAAATTCTGTGGTGGGGCGAATTATTGAGAAAAGAGCTAATAAAAGTGAACCTAATATTAATATAGATCTAGCTCAAGCAGTTCCAAAAAATAGAAATATTGAATTTGTTATCCAAAAAGGTACAGAGATTGGAGCAAACAATATTATACCTATAGATACTGAACGCACAATTGTAAAACTTTCAAGAAGTAAGGAAAAGCGAAGAAATGAAAGATGGCAGGCAATTGCCGAAGAGGCTGCTAAGCAATCACAAAGAGGTAAAATACCTAAAATATTGGACTTGATTTCCCTTGAAAAAAAAGGGGAAGTAAAAGAGTTAATAAGAAAGTATGATCTTGTTTTAGTGTTATTTACAGGTGAAGTCTCCAAAAGTATTAAATATGTTATCAGAGAACATAAAAATAATAAATTAAATGATATATTATTATTTATTGGACCCGAAGGTGGGTTTACAAAAGGAGAAGTAGAAATGTTTGAAAAAATCGATTCTTCAGTTGAAGTTGAGAAAATAAGTTTGGGACCCAGAATATTAAGGACTGAAACTGCCGGGATTGTTGCTTTATCAGCAATTCTATATGAATTTGATGGCTTAGGGGGATAATAATGAAAAGTGTTGCATTTTATACCCTTGGTTGTAAAGTTAATCACTATGAAACCGAGGCTATGATGGATAAATTTAAGGCAAAAGGTTATGAAATAAAGGAATTTGATGATATAGTTGATCTATATGTTATTAATAGTTGTACTGTTACTACCCAGGCTGCCAGTAAATCAAGAAAATATGCAAGAAGGGCGAAAAGAAAAAATGATAATGCCAAAGTAATAATGGTAGGTTGTTATCCTCAGGTAGAGGAAAATGAAGTTTCACAAATTGAAGAAATCGATTATATGTTAGGAACTTCAGGGAAAAGCAATATTGTAAAATTAGTAGAAGATAAAATTAAAGATAGAGATAATAATAAATTACTAAAAAATAACTTAAATTATGATAAGTTTTTAGAATTTGAAGAAATGAGTGTAAAGGATTTAAGTGAAACTACAAGAGCCTATATCAAAATACAGGAAGGTTGTAATCAGTTTTGTAGTTATTGTATTATTCCTTATGCAAGAGGGAAAATGCGCAGCAGACCTAAAAAGAATATTTTAAGTGAGGTAAATAAACTGATCAGAAAAAAAGGTGTAAAAGAGATAGTCCTAACCGGGATCCATTTGGGTGCATATGGGATTGAAAACGGGGATAAATATGCCTTGGTTAATTTAATAGAAGACCTTTCCGAAATAAAGGGCTTGGAGCGTATAAGGTTAAGTTCTATAGAAGTGACAGAAGTTAATAATAGGTTACTCAAATTGATAAAGAATAATAAGAAGGTATGCCCTCATTTACACCTACCTTTACAGAGTGGATCTAATGAAATATTAAAAAAGATGAACAGGCCTTACACAAAAGAAGAATTTAGAAATAAAGTAAATAAATTGAGAGAAGAAATCCCGGAATTAGCTATAACGACTGATGTAATTGTTGGATTTCCAGGGGAAACAATAACAGAATTCAGAGAAACATATAATTTTGTAAAAGAAATTAAATTTAGTAGATTACATGTATTCCCCTTTTCAAGAAGAGAAAATACTGCCGCCTATGATATGAAACCTAAAGTAAGGGGAGATATTAAAAATAAAAATGCTGGCAGATTACGCAAATTAAACAAAAAATTGATGAGTCAATTTAATAATAAATTTATAGGAAAGAACAAAAAAATTATTGTTGAAGATAATAAAGATAAAAAAAATGAACTATATACCGGCTATACAAATAACTATATTAAAGTATTAGTAAATGCTGAAAATGAAGATATTGAAAAACTGAAAGAAGTTAAATTAGTTGATTGTCATAATCATGAATCCTTAATAGGAAAGATTTTGTAAAAAGAGGTTTTTTATGGATAATATAGAATAATATATTATAAGAAAGGAGGAATGATAATGGCTGACTGCTTATTTTGTAAGATTATAAATAAAGAATTAGATACAGACCTTATATATGAAGATGAACAATTAGTAGTATTTGAGGATATAAACCCACAAGCCCCAGTACATTTGTTAATTGTACCCAAAGATCACAAAGAAAATATTATGGAATTAGAAGAAAATGAATTTGATATTATTTCACATATTCACAAAGTTGCTGTACAAATGGCAGAAAAGTTTCAAATTGCAGAAGAAGGATTCAGAATAGTAAATAACAATAGGGAGAAAGCAGGACAGAGTATTTTCCATATACATTATCATCTCTTGGGAGGAAGGGAGATGCAGTGGCCTCCTGGATAAAATAGCATTGTAAAGAGGTGTAAACTATGTTGAAAAACAAAATATTTCTAGTATTAATTATTATAATACTTTTTTCTTTTAACGTAAATGCACAAGACATTGTCTATCAAATACCTATTCAAGGGGACATTGACCAGGCAATGTTTTCTTTTTTTAGTAGAAGTTTTGATGAAGCAGTAGAAAAGGGTGCCAATAAAATAATTGTCAAGATTGATACTTATGGTGGATATGTAGACCCAGCGATCAGTATTAAAGATATTATTATAAATTCAAATATAGAGACAGTAACTTATGTTTCGAATCGAGCCTGGTCTGCAGGAGCATTGATTGCTTTAGCTGGTGATCAGTTAGTTATGAAAGAGGGGAGCAGTATCGGGGCTGCTGAGACTAGGCCCAATGAAGAAAAGTATATTTCTGCCCTTCGCAAAGAATTTAAAGCTACTGCTGAAGCAAGATCTAGAAATTCAGATATTGCAGAAGCAATGGTTGATGTAGATATATCAATTGAGGGAGTTATTGAGAGGGGGAAATTGTTAACTTTAACTGCTGAAGAAGCTGATAATAATGATATTTCTAATAAGGTAGTTAATTCAAATGATGATTTTTATGACTATTTAGGCGTCGCACAAGGAACAGTCAACAATATTGAACCTCAAACTATAGATAGATTTGTCCAAATAGTTACAAATCCCTATATGAGTACTTTTTTATTAATAATCGGTTTTAGTGCGTTAATTTTTGAATTACTTGTTCCGGGCTTTGGTGTTGGGGGAACTGTAGGACTTATTTCTTTAGGCTTATTTTTTAGTGGTTATGTAATAAATGGGTTGGCTAGTTGGGGTATTATAGTATTATTTTTAGTAGGTTTAATATTAATTATACTTGAAGCTTTTGTAGTACCTGGATTTGGTGTTACTGGTATAGGTGGAATGATATCTATATTTGTAAGTCTATATTTTTTATTCCCCACCCCGCAAATTGCTATTAATATTATTGCAACTACTTTAATAGCAACTGTGTTTTTAACCCTTATAATTGCTAAGTATTTTGGGAGTTCAAAAGTTTGGTCCCGTATATCTCTGGGAACCAGTCAAACTACGGATATTGGTTATGTAGCAGCAAATGATAATAAGCAAATAATCAATAAAACCGGTATTACATTGACACCACTTAGACCAGCAGGAATTGTTGAAATAGACAATAGAAGGATTGATGTTGTTAGTGAAGGCGGATTTGTTGACAAGGGAGAGAAAGTAATTGTAATTGATGTAAAGGGTAGTAAGGTTTTAGTTAAACCATATAAAGAGGAGGAAAATAGATGACACTTGTATCGTTATTAACTATATTTGCTGTAATAGTATTCATATTCCTATTTCTGTATTTTATTCCACTAGGATTATGGATATCAGCTATTGCAGCTGGTGTTAAAATTGGTTTTTTTAATTTAATAGGAATGAGACTTAGAAGAGTAGTACCATCCTCAATAGTGGGTCCATTAATCAAATCCCATAAAGCCGGTCTAGACCTAACTAGTGATAAGTTGGAAGCCCATTATTTGGCTGGAGGGAATGTAAACAAGGTAGTCGATGCTTTAATAGCTGCCGAAAGGGCTGAGATACCATTGAAATTTGAACGGGCTGCTGCTATTGACTTAGCCGGTAGAGATGTATTAGAAGCAGTAAAGATGAGTGTTAATCCAAAAGTAATTAAAACTCCTTTAGTTACTGCGGTTGCTATGGACGGTATTCAGGTAATGGCTACAGCAAGAGTAACCGTAAGAGCTAATATAGATAGATTAGTAGGTGGGGCAGGAGAAGAAACTGTACTGGCAAGAGTGGGTGAAGGAATAGTAACTACAGTTGGTTCAGCTGAAACTCATAAAAATGTATTAGAAAATCCTGATTCCATTTCTAAAACTGTTCTTAACAAAGGTTTGGACTCAGGGACAGCTTTTGAGATTCTGTCTATTGATATAGCCGATGTAGATGTAGGTAAAAATATTGGTGCACAACTTCAAACTGATCAAGCGGAAGCAGACAAAGAAATAGCTCAGGCTAAAGCTGAAGAAAGAAGGGCAATGGCTGTTGCCAGAGAACAAGAAATGAGAGCAGAGGTACAAGAAAAACAAGCCAAGGTTGTAGAAGCTGAAGCACAAGTTCCACTTGCAATTGCAGAGGCACTTAAAAACGGTAATCTTGGTGTCATGGATTACATGAATTATAAAAATATAAAAGCTGATACTGGAATGAGAGAGGGAATTTCCGAATTTACAGGAGAAGAAAAAGAGGAAAATTATGATGAAGACAAGGAAGAGTGAGCTAAATAGAGGTGTGATTAACAATGGATAATATTTTTAGCTATTGGCCTCTTTTGTTTTTAGTTTTAGTTGTTATTACAAGAATAGTTAATTATATAAATAAGAAAAATAATGTTATTAAAAAAAGTAAAGCTGATACCAGCACTGATAACTATTCAAATGAAGATAATTTAAATGCTCAAAATGAAAAAGTTGATTTTGAGTATGATAAAGATAAGTTTAAACAAAGGTATGAAAGGGAAAATTATAATGAGGATCAAGCTGAAGAGAAAAAATATTCAAAAAAGAAATTAAAAGTAAAAAAGATTAAAAAGAAATCTAAAAACAAACTATTTATTAAAAAGAACGACATAATTAGGGGTATTATTATGAAAGAAATCCTTGATGAACCTCGTTTTAAGAAGAATCATGCTAAAAAAAATAGTTAAAGTGTATAAATATAAGGATAAGGCCTGTTATAGGGGTTTATCCTTATATTTTTTTCTTTTATAAAGGTTATAATATGATTAATGTCAAATAAAGGCGTATTAATTGTGCCTTATTATTGAAATAGTGTTGAATTAATTGGTTATTTATGTTATGTTATTTTGTAAATATTAGTATTATTCGAGGAGGTAAGATATGGAACTATCTAAAAGACAGAAGGAGATTATTGAAATTGTAAAAAAGCAGGGGCCAGTATCTTCTAAAAAAATTTCCGATCAGTTGGGTTTATCAAGAGCAACGATTCGTTCTGATTTATCGATTTTATCAATGTTAAAGATTCTAGATGCAAAACCAAATGTGGGTTATTATTTAATACAAAAAGATTATGAATTAAAAGAAATAGAAACATTGTATAATAGAAAAGCGAAGGAAATAATGACAAAACCTATTCAAGTAGATGAAGAAACAAACATTTATGATACTATTGTAAAGATGTTTCTAGAAGATGTAGGTTCTATTGTAGTGGTAAATGATGAAGAGAAGATAAGAGGCGTTATTTCGAGGAAGGACTTACTTAAAATGAGTATAGGACAAAGTAACCTTAAAAAAACGCCGGTAAGTTTAGCGATGACCAGAAGACCGAAGATAATTTCAGTTTCTCCCGATTCTACATTTATTGACGCAGCTCGTAAGATAAGACAGCATAAAATTGATTTTTTACCAGTTATTGATAGTAATGATGGAGTGATTGGTAGAATAAGTAAAACTACAATTATTAAAGCATTGGTAGACTATATAGACTAATATGAAGAGCTGAAATATAGATGAAAATACAATTAGGATTTGATTTTTTCAGAGTTTCTGAAACTGATGGGTAAAGGATGCAAAAAGTGTGTGGATGGTGCAGCAGTAGATACTATGAGAAGATTTTTGATACAATTGAGATAAATGGTACTGTAGTAAGCGGAAAAGATGAATAAGATGGAGCTCCTCATCTTTACATAGGAGAAGAAATAGGAGACGGAAGTGCTAATCCGTAATTAGATATCGCAGTTGATCCAGTAGGAGGTACAACATTAATTGCAAAAGGTAAAATAAATTTGGATGCTTCAGTAAAAGATAATTTGAGGGCTACAGCTGCTGCCTTAAATAAAGGTGTGAAAGTTTTGACAATTGTGGTATTAGATCAGCCTCGACATAAACAGTTAATAAATGATATATGGTCAATAGGTGCCAGAATTAAATTGATTAGTGATGGTGATGTAGCTGAGGGTATTGCTACAGGTCTTACAGACTCCGGTGTAGATATGATGATGGGGATAGTTGGTGCTATAGAAGGGGTACTTACCGCTGCTGCATTGAGGTGTATGGGTGGAGAAATTAAGGCTAGATTGAAACCGCGAAGTTAGCTTCTCCACCTAAATCAGAGATAAGATTTAGGTGGAGTTTCCTTGCTCCACTAAAGATGAACTGGATAGAAAAAAGCCGAAGAATTCGGTATTGAGCATATTGATAAACTTTACTTCACAGAAGATTTGGCTCTCGGGAAAGATATTGTATTTGCAGCTACAGCTATCACTGATGGGGATTTACTGAAAGGAATAAGATATAGCTGTAATAATGCTATTTCTCATACAATGTTACTAAGGAGCAAAACCGGTTCAGTAAGGTTCATAAAAACGCACCATACTATACAAATAAGCTAGAATATTTCCCAAAGGATATATTTAATCTGGATTTAAGTAGTATTATAACTAAATATATAATACTATTATAATCATAATAGTAGAGTAAATGGCCAGGATGTAGCCTTGAATAAGGTTATATTCTGGTTTTTTATTCTGTGATACTTGTATGATTAATAAAATGTGTTATAATATTCATAGTGTGTTTTTTAATGGATGAAACGATTTTTAAAATATGGAGGAATATTTTATCTACTCTTGAATAAAATATAAGTAGGAATAAAATTAATTGAGGAGGGATCCGGTGGTACCGGTTGAAGATATTATAGATATAGATAATTATCAGATTTCGAGGAATGTTTTTGGGAATAAAGACAAGAATATTAAGATTATGGAAGATAGGCTGAATGTGAAAATATTAGCCAGAGGCAGTAGTGTTAAGTTGAAAGGAAACAAAAATAATATTAAACTGGCAAAGCGAGTAGTAAATGAAATGGTAAAACTTGCTAGAAATGGCAAAAATATTGATGAAAGACAGGTAAAATACGCTATTGAGTTATTGAGAAAAGATAAAAATATGGATCTGGGGAACCTTTACGATGAGGTTCTTCAAGTTAATTTTAAAGGCAAAGAAATAAAGGTAAAAACCTTAGGGCAAAAATACTATGTGGAAGCAATTAAAAGATCAGATATTGTGTTTTCTATAGGACCGGCGGGTACTGGAAAAACGTATTTAGCTATGGTAATGGCTGTAAAAAGCTTGTTGAATAAAAATGCTAATCGAATTGTTTTAACTAGACCTGCTATTGAAGCCGGTGAAGAATTAGGCTTTTTACCCGGCGATTTACGTGACAAAGTTGATCCCTATCTAAGACCTTTATATGATGCCTTATATGATATATTAGGACCCGAAAAGGTGAGTGAATATTTAGAGAAGGATATTATTGAAATAGCTCCTTTAGCATACATGAGGGGTAGGACTCTTGACGACAGTTTTGTTATTTTAGATGAGGCTCAAAACACAACTCCAGAGCAAATGAAAATGTTCCTGACAAGGATTGGATTTAATTCTCATGCTGTCATTACTGGTGATATTACCCAGATTGATCTTCCTAGAAATTCTAATTCTGGGTTAAACCAGGTGAGAAAAATATTAAAGGATATTAAAGGAATTGAATTTGTATATCTTACAAATCATGATGTTGTAAGACATGACCTGGTAAAAGATATCATCAAGGCATATGAAAGGTATGAAAGTGGGAATTAATTATGCAACTTTTTGAGAGTTTAAAAAATAGGTTCAGTAAATGGACCGATTTTAATATACAACTTAATGAGAGATATAAGAGAAGAATAAGTCTTATCATTTTCTTTGTATTCATAGCTATTATCTTAACCTTCAATTTTTTTCCTAATCAGATAGATTTAGAAGTTGGGGAAGTAAGCACAAGTGATGTAGTTGCTCCTCGTACAGTAACATTTATAGATCAGGAAAAAACGGAACAGTTAAGAGAATTAGCAGTAGAATCCTCTTCAAAAGTATATGAAGAAGACAAATCAGTAAATAGGCAGATTTTGAGTGATATTGATAAACTATTTACAACTGTTTTAAATGCTAAGACAAATATTCAAGGTGATGATGGAGAACAGATAAATAGTCAATTTTTAAATGAAATAAAGTCAAATAATAATTTAGAAATTAGTAATGACGATCTTAGTTTACTACTTAAAACTGATGTAGACAAAATAAATGAACTTCATAATATTTCTAAGGATATTATGGAAGAAATACTCCAGGAAAGAATTTTTCCTGAAAACGTCTTAGAAGTTAGAAATAGAATTAATCAGCTTGCTTTAGAGACTAATTTTGATAGAGAATATCGGTTGGTATTAGTAAATATTTTGACTAAAAATATTGAACCTAATATGATTTTAGACATAGAAGCTACTGAGCAGAGACAGCAAGAAGCTTTAAGGGAAGTCGAGCCAGTAAAACGTACAGTACTTAGAGGCGAAAATATTATCCGTAAAGGTGATATAGTTTCTCAAGATGATATCCAAGTGTTAAAAGCTTTAGGCCTTCGGAAACCCAGTATAAATTATGTTAACTTATTGGGTGTATTAATTACATTAAGTGCCTTACTTCTTTTATTAGGTTATTATATAAAACATTATGAAAGTGAAGTTTGGGAGAATATTAATCAATTAATTCTTGTAGAAACTTTGATTATTTTAGTAGTGTTATTAGCTAAAATAATTAGTATTTTCCAACCTTCATATATGGTTTATTTAGTTCCCACTGCGATTGCATCTATACTGATAACTGTTTTAATTAACACTCAAATTGCACTTATAGTTACTGCATTTATAAGCTTTTTAATAGCTTTAGTTTTTGGGAACCTTTATATAGCAGCGGCTGTTGCATTTGTCAGTGGACTAGTTGGTATTATAAGTGTAAGCGATGTAAATCAAAGAAGTGACCTCATCAAAGCTGGGTTTAATGTAAGCCTTTCTTTAGTTGTATTTATTGCCGGTTTAACTTTAATGAATTTAACAAATGATTGGTTAGAGTTACTATGGGCAGTCGTAATGGGTGTTTTAAACGGGATATTTGTAGCAATATTGGCTAATGGACTACTACCTTATTTAGAAAATATCTTTGATTTAACTTCTTCAGTGAAGTTATTAGAACTTTCTAATCCAAGCCACCCACTATTAAAAAGATTATTGGTTGAAGCTCCCGGTACCTATCACCACAGTATAATAGTGGGGAATTTAGCTGAAAATGCTGCTGATAAAATTGGTGCAGATTCTCTTTTAACGAGAGTAGGAGCATATTTTCATGATATTGGTAAACTGAAGAGACCATATTTCTTTTCCGACAACCAATTTGGTGGTGAAAACCCACATGATAAAACTTCTCCAAACTTGAGTGCTTTAATTATCAAGTCACATGTAAAAGATGGTTTAGAGTTAGCTGATAAATATAATTTACCTAAAGCGATAAAAGATATTATTCAACAGCACCAAGGTACAGGTTTAATTTCATTTTTCTACAAGCAAGCCATTGAAAAAAATAAACATGGGGATATCAAGGAAAGTGATTTCAGATATGATGGGCCTAAACCACAAACTAAGGAAGCTGCTCTTATTATGTTAGCCGATACAGTAGAAGCTGCGGTTCGTTCAAAAAATTTCAGCAAGAATAATCATAATAGAATCGAGTTATTTGTAAAAGAATTAATAAGAGAAAAATTAAATGACAGGCAGCTAGATGAATCTACTTTAACCTTACACGAATTAGATGAAATTGCAGATAGTTTTGTACAAATATTGACCGGTATATATCATAAGAGGATAGAGTATCCTGATAATTTATTAAAGGAAATTAAAAAGGATGATAATAATGATAAGAACGGAAATTAATGATCAGCAAAATAAGGTTGAAATCAGTGAAAACCTCTATCAAGATTTTAAAAATATTATTACAGAAGCAACTAAGATGGAAGGTTATGATGGCGGAGAAATAAGTATAGCATTTGTAGATAATAAAAAGATAAAGGAATTGAATGATAAATTCAGAAATAAAGATGAAGTAACAGACGTGTTGTCATTTCCGATGGATGATGAAATTTTGGGTGATATTATAATTTCTGCCGAGAGAGCGTTAAGCCAATCTAAAGATTATGGACATTCTTTTAAGAGAGAAATATGTTATCTGGTAACCCATGGGATTCTCCATCTTTTAGGATATGACCATAAAATTGAAGGCGAAAAAAAGGAAATGCACAAGAAAGAGGAAAGGATATTAAAAGAATTAGAGATCAAAAGCTAAAAGTAAATTTTTTTATAATATTGGATTTGGTTTTCAACTGGAGGGCATTAGAGAATGTATATTAATTTAATTGGCTTTGTTTTATTACTTATCCTATCTGGTTTTTTTTCTGGTTCAGAAACTGCATTCATGTCTGCAAATAGGGTAAGAATAAGAGAATTAGCCAATGAAGGGGATAAAAAGGCTAAACGTGTTGATCAATTACTAGAGGACCAAACTGAATTACTGACCACAATTTTAATAGGTAATAATTTAGTTAATATTGCTGCTTCTGCAATAGCTACTTCAATTGCAATTGATATATTCGGGAGTAAAGGTGTAGGGATTGCAACAGGCGTTGTTACATTTATCATTTTAGTATTCGGTGAAATCACACCAAAATCAATAGGTAATAGCAATCCCATAAGGTATGCTAAACTTGCATCAATAATTTTGTATTGGTTAGAAAAGTTGTTATATCCCATAATTTTGTTTTTCACAGTTTTAATCAAAAAGTTAATTGGTGAAAATAGAATGATCTCTTCCGCCTTTATTAGTGAAGAAGAAGTTAGAAGATTTGTTAATGTTAGTGAAGAAGAAGGCGCTATAAAAGAGAGCGAAAAAGAAATGATTCAAAGTGTTTTTGAATTTGATGATATTGTGGTTAAGGAGATAATGGTTCCCAGAATAGATATGGTCTGTATAAATAAAAATGCAAGTATAGAAGAATTGGTTGACCTAGCTGTTGATAAAGGTCACTCCAGAATACCTGTTTATGAAGAAAGTATAGATGACATAATCGGTTTAATATATGTAAAAGATTTATTACAATTACTTCAAAAAGGAAAAGAAAATCTGACTTTAGAAGATTTAATAAAACCCATATATTTTATCCCTGAAAGCAAACAAATTAATAAACTATTAAAGGAAATGCAGAATAGAAGAGAACATATGGCTGTAATTTTAGATGAATATGGGGGCACTTCTGGTCTAATTACAATTGAAGATCTCTTAGAGGAAATAGTTGGGGATATTCAGGATGAATATGATTTAGAAGATAAACAAATTAATTTAATAAATAATAAGGAAATTCTTGTAGATGCAAGAGTTGATCTAGATGATTTAAATGATATCCTGCCTTCAGCATTATTGGATGATGAAAGTTATGAGACAATAAGTGGTTTTGTCTTACATAGACTTGGTTATTTACCTGATGAAGGAGAAAAAGTTGAACTTGAAGGTATTACCATAGAAGTTGAAAAGATTGAAGAGCACCGAATCCAAAAATTAAGAATATATACAATTGAGCCAATTAAAAAGATATAATAAAGTAATTTAAATCTGTAATTACAGTTATTAAATTATATAAATATTGTTATAGAACATAATATATTTATTGAATTGTAGAGGTGTGAAAATGAGGAAAAAATTTTTATATGCTCTTGTGATATTATTAGTTATAGTTGCATTATTTGCTATAATGTTTAGAAATGAATTAGGAGAGGGACCTCCTGTAGAAGAAAAATCAAGTGAAGAACCTACCGAAGAAGAAGTAACTGAAGGAGAAGAAGATACTGAACAAGCTGAAATAGAAGAAGAAAATGGAGAGGACTCTGACCAAGAGGAAACAAGTGAGGAAGAACCTTCAGAAGAAGCTGCCGAAAAGTCGGAAGAAGATGCAGTATTATCCAAGTTTAGTCATTTGCCTGTCGAAAAAAAGGCACTACATAGAGCTATAATGGTTAGTATCGAAAATACCCCTAAAGCTAGGCCACAATCAGGTATTTGTGATGCGCCTATTGTCTATGAGTTTTTGGTAGAAGGTGGCATAACTAGATTTCTGGCTCTATATAGATCAAATATACCTGCCCAAATTGGACCTATAAGAAGTGTCAGACCTTATATGATAGATATAGCTCGGGAATATGATGCACTTTTATTACATGCGGGTGCTAGTCCTGATGGGTTTGATCTTCTTGAGGATATAGACTATACAAATCTTGACCAGATATACAATGGTAAATATTATTGGAGAAATCAACAAAAACCTAATCCCCACAACTTATTCACTGGGGAGTATAGAATTAATGAATATCTTAATGATATGTTAGGAGTTGAATATGACAATAGATTTAATTTTGAAGATATAATGATAATATCAAATGCTAAAACTAGTGCTGAAGAAATTAATATTGAATATTGGGGCAATTATAATGTGATCTATGAATATTCCCAGGAAGAAAATGTTTATTATAGGTATTTAAACGATTTAGATACACCCCATAATTGTGAGAACAATGAACAAATTACTGTAAAAAATATAGTAGTTCAATTTGCCGAAACTTCTGTAAAAGATGAGGAAGGTAGATTAGCTATAGAATTAGAAGGTAATAATAAAGCTCTATATTTTAGAAATGGAGTAGTAAGCGAAGGGTACTGGGAAAAAGAAGGTCAAGAGTTAACAAAATTTTATAATGAAAAAGAACAATTAATTACTGTAAATCCAGGAAATACTTGGATTCAGATTGTTCCTACCGATACAAATATAACCTATAAGGAAAGTGATTAATAATGGTGAATAATGAGACCAAAGAGAAATTGTTTGAGGTTGCTAAAAAAGTGATTGAAAAGGCCTATGTACCATATTCTAATTTTCCTTTAGCGGCAGCATTATTAACAAAAGATGGAGAAATATTTACAGGTGTAAATATTGAAAATGCGGCCTTCGGTTCAACGATGTGTGCTGAAAGAACTGCAGTATTTAAAGCTGTTTCAGAAGGTTATACTGAGTTTGAAGCCATCTTGTTATTAACCGAATCTAAAAAACCAGTTACACCCTGTGGTTCTTGTAGACAAGTAATAAATGAATTTAGTAAAGATATTGATATCATAATGACGACATTTGATAGACAGGAAGTAATAAAGAAAAATAAGGAGCTATTACCCGGTTCATTTAATAAGGATGATATGGAATAATGGGTTTTAAATCAGGTTTTGCAACAATAATTGGAAGACCTAATGTTGGTAAATCGACATTAGTTAATTATTTAGTGGGGGAGAAAATTTCTATAACTTCACCACGTCCGCAGACAACTAGAAATAGCATCAAAACTATTTATACAACGGAGGAAGGTCAGATAATTTTTGTAGATACTCCAGGAATATATAAAACCAAAAATGACTTAGACCGTTATATGGTAAATGAAGCATATAGAAGTATAGAAGGTATAGATGTCATAATTTTAATGTTTGATGCCACCGATAATTTTAAAAAACAAGACCAAGTAATATATAATCAGATAAAAAACTCTTCAACACCGTTTTTGGTTGTATTGAATAAAATTGATAAAATAAAGGAAAAAGAGCTTCCTAAAGTTATACAGCAATATCAAAAGAGGATAAAAGAAAACGTGGTACCTATTTCTTCAAAAACAGGCAGGAATATAGATAGTTTATTAAATCTTGTGTTTGAAAAATTACCAGAAGGGCCCCAATACTTTCCAGATGATATGATTACTGACCAAATCGAACAGTTTATTGTGGCAGAAATGATCAGGGAAAAAACCTTTTATTTACTAAGGGAAGAGGTCCCATTTGGTATTGCAGTTTTAATAGAAGAGATGAAAGAAAGAAATGATGAAACGATGTATATAAGAGCCAATATTTATGTGGAAAAAAAATCTCATAAAGGAATTATTATTGGCAAAAACGGGAAAATGTTAAAAAAGATTGGGACCAGAGCAAGAAAAGATATTGAAAAACTGCTCCAGCAAAAAGTTTACCTAGATTTATGGATTAAAATAGAGAAAGACTGGAGAGAAGATGAAAACCTATTAAGAAGAATGGGTTATAAAAGTTAAAACTAAAATATAATGTGGTCTTATTAAGAACTAATTTTAAGGTTTGGATAGTTTTAAATAAAGATTAATTAATGATTATTTGTAATTGAAAAGGAGTGATTAATAGTGGCGATTAAACCTAGAGACATGGCCAAGATGATTGATCATACGAATTTAAATGCTACTGCAACTGTTGATGATATTAAGAAGTTATGTGAGGAGGCTTTAGAATACCAATTTGCTTCTGTTTGCATCCATCCGATTTATGTTCCTTTAGCAACAAAAATGCTAGAAGAATCTTCAGTTAAAGTGGCTACAGTTATAGGATTTCCTTTAGGGGCAAATACTTCTGAAACAAAGGCTTTTGAAACTAAAAATGCTACTAAAAATGGAGCACAAGAGGTTGATATGGTAATGAATATTGGTGCATTTAAATCCGGAGCCTATGACTTGGTTAGGTCTGACATTAAAGCAGTTAAAGATGCAACAAAAGCTTCTGGAGTTACCTCAGATGTGATCGTTAAAGTTATAATAGAAACTTGTTACTTAAATGATGATGAAATTATTAAAGCATGTGAAATAGTAAAAGATGCAGGTGGAGATTTTGTAAAAACTTCAACTGGCTTTGGACCTGAAGGAGCTGTTGAAGAAAAGGTAAGTATTATGAGAAAGACAGTAGGTAGGGATATTGGTGTAAAAGCTTCAGGTGGTATTAAAGACTTTGAGGACGCGCTAGCAATGCTTGATGCAGGAGCTAACAGACTTGGCGCTAGTTCAGGTGTCAATATAGTAACTGATACAAAAGATTAAGAAAGAAGGAAATTTAATGGCTTTAATTGAAACAGAGGCTCTGGTATTAAAACAGTTTGATTTAGGAGAGGCTGATAAAATAATAACTTTCTATACAAAAGATGAGGGAAAGATACGAGCTGTAGTTAAAAAAGCAAGAAATTCAAAAAACAATAAATTATCAGCTGTGGTTTTACCTTACTGTTATAATATAATAAAAGTTTATAAAAACAATTCTTTAGATCGGATAAATAATGTAGAAAGTATCCACCGATTTGAA
The DNA here is from genome assembly GCA_046482435.1 of Halanaerobiales bacterium. Lineage (GTDB taxonomy): Bacteria > Bacillota > Halanaerobiia > Halanaerobiales > M55B127 > M55B127. Next base: position 42,897 of record JAWOEZ010000089.1, on the reverse strand, counting down.
GAATTAAGAAATAATCTTGATAAAATGGCTTATGCTTCATATTTTTCTGAAATGGTAGAGAAAGCAGGGATGGAATATCATCCAAACCAACCTTTATTCAAACTTTTATTAGCTATCTTCTATAAAATGGCAAGAACTCCTAAAAAGGAATTAAATAAAATTAATATTGTTTTTAAGTTATTATTTTTAAAATATATAGGTGTACAACCTAGAATAAATTTTTGTTATGAATGTGGAAAAAGGTATAAAACTTTACAAAAACAATATTTTAATGTCCAAGAAGGTGGAATTATTTGTGCTAAGTGTGCAAGAAAAAGTGATAGTGATTTTAATACTTTAAGTCAAAACAAAGTAGATTTAATAAAAAAGGTCTACAGGACTGGGATAGATTCTTTAGATGAATTAGATGTTGATAAAAATTTACTTAGTAATATTGATGAAATTATTGATAAATTTATTCTGTATCATTTAGACTTTAATTTAAAATCTACTGATTTTCTGCAAATTATAAAAGGTTTTGACTAAAACTAAAAAGGTAGAAAAATCTACCTCGTCTCTGCCCGAGATGAGGTATTGTATTATAAGAAAATGTAATATTTACTGGAAGGAATGATTTTGATGAATTTTCAAGATATGATACAAAATTTACATAAATTTTGGAGTAAGCATAATTGTATAATTGAACAACCCTATGATACTGAAGTTGGCGCAGGAACAATGAGTCCTTCAACATTTTTGAGATCATTAGGGCCCGAACCATGGAAAACCGGTTATGTCCAGCCCTGTAGAAGACCAGCAGATGGACGGTATGGTGAGAATCCATTTCGTCTGCAGAGGTATTTACAGTATCAAGTAATAATTAAACCTTCTCCCGATAATATTCAGGAGATGTATCTTGATAGTTTAAAAGCTTTGGGGATTAAACCCAGACAACATGATATAAGATTTGTTGAAGATAACTGGGAAGCCCCAACTTTGGGTGCCTGGGGTCTCGGTTGGGAAGTTTGGTTAGATGGTATGGAGATTACCCAGTTCACTTATTTTCAACAAGTTGGGGGGCTAGATTGTAATCCTGTGACCGCTGAAATCACTTATGGTTTAGAAAGAATAGCAATGTATTTACAAGATGTTGATAATATATTTGATATTGAATGGGTTGAAGGAATTAATTATAGAAACGTTAATCTCCAGATAGAAAAGGAAAATTCTGTATATAATTTCGAAGAATCCAATATAGAAAATTTAAATACGTTATTTAAAATATATGAAAATGAGGCTTTAAACTTAGCCGAACAAGATTTAGTTTATCCAGCATATGATTATACCTTAAAATGTTCTCATGTTTTTAACTTATTAGAGGCGCGAGGGGCAATAAGTGTATCAGAGAGAACTGGTTATATTGCTAGAGTAAGAGACCTAGCTAGAAAATGTGCTAAAGCATATGTTCAAAAAAGAGAGAGCTTAAATTTTCCCTTGCTGGAAGGAAGTGTTAACAATGAGTAATCGTAGTCTCTTAGAAATAGGAACTGAGGAAATTCCAGCTAAATTAGTTAAAGATATATACAGCAATTTTAAAAGTAAAATGAAGGAATTATTAGTCGAAAATAGAATTGAATATGAAAACATTAAAGTCTATGGTGCTCCACGTAGAATTGTGGTAGAAGTAAAAGGAATTTCTGAATACCAAAAACAGGAGATAAAAGAAATTAAAGGACCTCCTAAAAATATAGCTTTTGATGAGGAAGGGAACCCTACTAAAGCAGCAAAGGGGTTTGCGGAAGGTCAAAATATTGAAGTTCCTGATTTAGAAGAAAGAGATACCGAGAGAGGAATATATTTATATGCAGTAATTGAACAAGACAGGAAGAAAACCAGCGAACTTCTTAAAACAATTTATAAGAGATTGATTAAAGAAGTAAATCTACCAATAACAATGAGATGGGGGGCACACGATTTAAAATTTATACGACCTATTCATTGGTTATTAGCCTTATATAATAATAAAACTATTGAATTCCAATTAGAGCATTTAAAATCAGATAATAAAACCTGGGGCCATAGGTTTATGGCAAATGAGAAATTTGAAGTTAGTTCGGTTCAAGAATATAAAAGGACTCTTAAAAAGGGAAATGTAATAGTAGAACCTCAGAAAAGAAGGGAAATTATTTTAGAAGAAATCGGTACAATAATATTAGAAAAGAAATTAAAATTCAGATTAGATAATCAATTAATGGAGGAAGTTGTCCATCTAGTTGAAAATCCAAGTCCCTTCTTGGCTAGTTTTGCAGAAAAATATTTAAAATTACCAGAGCCAGTTATTGTAACTCCTTTAAAAGAACATCAAAAATATTTTCCACTTTGGGATAAAAAAGATGAATTAAGTAATAAATTCATTGTGGTAAAAGAAGGTGGAAAAGAATATATTGATAATGTAAGAGAAGGTAATGAAAAAGTTCTAAAGGCAAGGTTAGAAGATGCAGAATTTTATTACCAGAGAGATGTAAAAGAAGACCTGAATGATTTTCTAGAAGATTTAAAAGGTTTAATTTTAAGAGAAGAACTTGGAAGTATGTATGATAAAACAAAAAGAAATATTGAATTAAGTGAAAAGATAGGTTTAAAATTGGACTTAAATGAAGTACAAATAGAAAATATAAAATCTGCTTCTAAATATGCTAAGATCGATTTAGTATCTCGGGTGGTAAGGGAGTTCCCAGAATTACAAGGAATAATGGGAAGTGTTTATACTAAAAAACAGGGGATGAACGACGAGATAGCTTTAGCTATTCGAGATCACTATTTACCAGATTCAGCCGATAGTAAATTACCAGGGACAAAACTTGGTAAAGTGGTTAGTTTAAGTGATAAAATTGATACTCTTACAGGATTTTTTGGTATTAATTTAATTCCAACTGGTTCACAGGACCCTTATGGATTAAGGAGAGCTGCGACAGGTATAGTTAGACTTATCGAAGATTTAAATTATGAAGTTGAGGTCGAAAATCTTTTTAAAGATAGCCTGGAGGTTTTCAAAAATTCAGAACAAGAATTGAAACTTGATCCCGAAGAATTAATATCAAAAATTCATGAGTTTATGTTAGATAGAGTACAATATATTTTCAAAGAAAAGGGATATGATTTTGATATAATCCGTACAGTATTATATGGATTACCTCTTACTATTCCTCTAGTTAAAAAAGCGGTTAGTCTTTTAGATGAGGTTAAATATAAAAATTCTTTCCAGGAATTTTTAACTGCTTTTAATAGAGTCGATAGTATTATAAAAGAAAAACAAGAAAAAGAAATAAATTCTGATTTATTTGAAAAAGAAGAAGAAAGAGTTCTGTATAATGAATACAAGGAAATAAAAGATGAAGTAAATAGATATATAAATAAAAAGGAACTCAAAAATGCTTATCACAGTTTAATAAAGATAATTGATCCTATCCATGATTTTTTTGAAGAAGTAAGAGTTATGGCTGAAGATCAAGATGTTAAAGAAAATAGATTGGCTTTACTGAAACAAATCCAGCTCTTAATGAAGAGTTTGGGTGACTTTAGTTATAAACAATAAAATTTTCATTTCAAGCAGGTATTTAAAGATTTGTATCGAATACTTATAATTGCATGTTAATATAATTGTAATTTATTACAAAAATATAGCCTATTACGTGTTAAATATTTAATAGGAGGTGGTTTATCACAATAAATATATTAGTATCTAAATTTCCAAAAAATATATTTAATTGTTATTATATAACTAATATAGTGGCTAAATGTTTAAACAAACTAGAGGAGGTAAAAATTTAATGACTGAAGAAAAAAAATATGTATACTTTTTCGGTGGTGGAGAAGCTGATGGTAGAACAGAGCTAAAAAACTTACTCGGTGGTAAAGGCGCCAATTTAGCTGAAATGACTAATCTAGGCATTAACGTTCCACCAGGATTTACTATAACTACTGAGGTCTGTACATTATATTATGAAAATGATGAAAATTATCCAGAAGGTCTAGAAGAAGAATTAGAAGAAAATCTAGATAGACTTGAAAATCTAATGGGTAAGGAATTGGGCGACCCCAAGGATCCATTATTAGTATCTGTTAGATCTGGTGCACGTGAGTCTATGCCTGGTATGATGGACACTGTATTAAACCTTGGATTAAATAATGCAACTGTCAAAGGTTTAGCTAAACAAACTGGTAATCAAAGATTTGCTTATGATTCATACCGCAGATTTGTCCAAATGTACGGTGGTGTTGTCCTTGGTATGGACGGGAGCGATTTTGAAGAAATTATTGAAAAGAAAAAAGAAGAATATGATGCTGAAGTAGATACTGATTTAGGTGTTGAAGCCCTTAAAGAATTAGTTGAAGAATTTAAGGCCCATATTAAAAAAGAAACCGGTGTTGATTTTCCAGAAGAGCCAAAAGAACAACTTTGGAAGGCGATCACAGCTGTATTTGGTTCCTGGAATAATGAAAGAGCTATCAGTTATAGAAATTTAAATGATATTCCTCATCACTGGGGTACTGCTGTTAATGTTCAGACTATGGTTTATGGTAATATGGGAGAAAATTGTGGTACTGGGGTAGCATTTACCCGTAATCCATCTACTGGCGAGAAAAAATATTACGGTGAATACTTAAAGAATGCACAAGGTGAAGACGTAGTATCTGGGGTACGTACTCCAAAAGATATTTTGGAGTTAAAAAATGATATGCCTGAAGCATATGAACAGTTGGTTGAAATTTTTGAAAAATTAGAGCAGCATTATAAAGATGTTCAAGATGTTGAATTTACAATTCAGCAAGGTGAATTATTTATGCTTCAAACTAGGACAGGCAAAAGAACAGCAAGTGCTGCTGTCAAAATAGCTGCAGATATGGAAGAGGAAGGTTTAATTGATAAAGAAACAGCAGTTATGAGAATTGAACCAAAAAAATTAGATCAATTACTTCATAAGAGAATAGATCCAGAAGCTGATGTAGATATTTTAGCAGTTGGTTTAGATGCTTCACCTGGAGCTGCTTCTGGTGAGGTAGTATTTGATTCTGATGAAGCTGCAGAAAGAGGCGATGCAGGGGAAGAGGTAATTCTTGTAAGAACTGAAACTTCACCTGAGGATATCCATGGAATGGCAGCCGCCCAAGGTATATTAACTTCTCGTGGTGGTATGACAAGTCATGCTGCAGTTGTAGCCCGTGGGATGGGTAAACCAGCGGTTGCAGGCTGTGAAGATATCAATGTAGATTATGAAAAGGAAGAATTTACTGTAGATGGACGGACTATTAAAAAAGATGAATATATTACAATAGATGGTGGAAACGGAGAAGTATCTTATGGTGTAGCTCCAACAATTGATCCCGAAATGGATGAAAACTTCGAGCAAATTATGATATGGGCAGATAAATTTAGAAGGATAGGAGTGAGAACTAATGCTGATACTCCAGAAGATGCTGCAAAAGCAATTGAATATGGAGCAGAAGGTATTGGTTTAACGAGGACAGAGCATATGTTTTTTGCAGAAGATCGCTTACCTATCGTGCAAGATATGATTCTTGCGGTAGACAAAGATACAAGAAAAGAGGCACTAGATAAACTACAGCCCATGCAGAAAGAAGATTTTAAGGGTATTTTTGAAGCTATGGGAGCAAGACCAGTTACTATTCGATTATTAGATCCTCCCCTACATGAATTTTTACCTGATCATGATGAATTGCTTATAGAAGTAACCGAATTAAAAATCAAAGGAAATGATGATAAAAAATTAAAAGAAAAACAAAATATGCTAAAAGCTATGGAACGCCTTGAAGAAGTTAACCCGATGCTCGGCCACCGTGGTTGTAGATTAGGAGTTAGTTATCCTGAAATTTATGCCATGCAAGTTAGAGCAATCTTTGAAGCAGCAGGTGAACTAGTACTTGAAGGTAAAGAAGTAACTCCAGAAGTAATGATTCCATTAGTGTCTGATATTAGTGAATTGAAACTTACTAAAGAAGTTGCCAAAAATGCTGCTGAAGAAGTGTTATCTGAATTAGGTGCTGAATTAGATTATTCAATTGGGACAATGATTGAACTACCCAGGGCCTGTATTACTGCTGATAAAATAGCAGAAGATGCAGAATTCTTTTCCTTTGGTACTAACGACCTGACTCAGACTACTTACGGTTTCAGCCGGGATGATGCAGAAGGTAAATTCTTAGCTCAATATATTGAAGATAACGTCTTTGAGAATAATCCATTCCAGGTCTTAGATCAAGAAGGAGTCGGCGAATTAATGAAGATTGCTGTGGAAAAAGGCCGCTCTACTAGAGAAGACCTAAAAGTTGGTATTTGTGGTGAACATGGGGGAGAACCTAGTTCAGTAAAATTCTGTCATAGAGCAGGATTAAATTACGTATCTTGTTCTCCATTTAGAGTACCGATTGCTAGGTTATCTGCTGCTCAAGCTCAGATAGAAGACCAGGAATAGAGAAAGTATTTTAATAATATAAAATACTTTTTATTGAGAGGAGGATTCATGCTTATTAGTATGGATTCTTCTTTCTTTTAATTTTTATAAAAAAAAGGGGAAAGATTTTATGAGAAAATATATTGAAGATAAAGAGAAAAGAGAACTTTCTCAATATGCTCAATGCAGCTTTGATAGTGCTGGTAGGAAATATGAAGAAGAAAAATGTGATTTTAGAACTTGTTTTCAAAGAGACCGCGATAGAATTATTCACTCTAAGGCTTTTAGGAGATTAAAGCATAAAACTCAAGTATTTATTGCTCCTGAAGGGGACCACTATAGGACCAGACTCACTCATACATTAGAAGTTTCCCAAATTGCAAGGACTATCGCTAGAAGTTTACGTTTAAATGAAGACTTAACAGAGGCAATATCTTTAGGACATGATTTAGGTCATACCCCATTTGGTCATGCCGGAGAAGCGGCTATCAATGAGGTATGTGATGGTGAGTTTTCTCATAATAAACAAAGTTTAAGAGTAGTGGAGGTATTAGAGAAAAGAAAAAAAGAGATACCAGGTTTAAATTTAACCAAAGAAGTCAGAGATGGGATTGCTAATCATACTGGGCAAAATAAACCCGAGACTCTAGAAGGTTGTATTGTTAGAATAGCAGACCGAATTGCTTATATTAACCATGATATAGATGATGCTTTAAGAGCTGGTTTAATAGAACTTATTGATTTACCACAAGAGGCTTTAGAAGTTCTCGGCGAGACCCACTCTCAGCGGATTGATACAATGGTCAGAGACATGATAAATAAAAGCATGAAAAAAAGTGAAATAAAAAGGGGTAAAAAGGTTTATAAGGCAACTCAGCAGTTAAGAAAGTTTCTGTTTGATAACATTTATTTTGGCTCCCTAGCTAAAAGTGAAGAGGAAAAAGCTAAGAGATTAATTAAATTACTTTATGACTTTTATAAAAATAATCCTGACAGATTACCTAAAGAATTTATAAAAGGAACAAATGAAGATATAGAACAAATCATTATCGACTATATCGCCGGGATGTCAGACCGTTACGCTATAAAAGTTGGTAAAGATATATATATTCCAGAACCTTGGTTTGTAAAATAAATATATTTTCATGCAGGAATTTAACTTTTACTCCTGAATAAATCACTATGTGCCAATCCTATTAATGAAGGATTTTTTTGAACTTTAAAGAATACTATAAACAGCAGGAATGATAATAATGAGACAAAATAATAATAATTTTAGTGATAAAGTAAAAGAACAAACTGATATTGTTGAGGTGGTTTCTGAATACGTTAATTTAAAAAGAACAGGAAAAAATTATCAAGGGCTTTGCCCATTTCATCAAGAAAATACTCCATCCTTTACTGTTAATCCAGATAATCAATTTTATTATTGTTTTGGTTGTGGAAAAGGTGGGGATATTTTTAATTTTATAATGGAAATTGAAAATATTACTTTTTATGAAAGCTTAAGGCTTTTGGCTAAGAAAAACAATATGGAAATGCCTGATACTAAGGGTTATTCAAAGGAATATAATAGAAAAAGAGAAAAGATATTTGAAATTCACCAACTTGCAGCTAAGTTTTATAATTATTTACTGTTAAACAAACAGATTGGTAATGAAGCTTTTAAATATCTATCCAATCGCGGATATACAGAGAAAGATATTGAAAGATATCATTTGGGTTATGCCCCCGACAGTTGGCATAGTTTATATAATTTTTTATCTAAAAGAGATTATGAGAATAAAATCTTAACTGAATCTGGATTGATTGGGAATAAGAATAGTAATTACTATGATAAATTTCGCGATAGGATTATGTTTCCGATTTTTAATTCTCAAGGTGAAGTTATTGCATTTGGTGGTAGAAGATTAAATGATGAAGATGAAAATTCTCCTAAATACTACAATTCTCCTGAAACTCCAATTTTTCATAAAAGTAAAAATCTGTATGGTTTGAATTGGGCTAAAAAAGGATTTAGAGAGACCAACAGTGCAATAATCATGGAAGGTTATACTGATGTAATAACTGCACATAAATATGGTTTAAATAATGCAGTAGCTTCTTTAGGTACTGCTTTGACTCCAAGTCAAGCTAAAATATTGAAAAGGTATATTGATACTGTATATATTGCATTTGATCCGGACTTTGCTGGTGAAAAAGCGACTTTAAAGGGGTTAAATATATTAAAGAAAGTTGATTTAAACGTAAGAGTTATTGAATTACCTGAAGGGGAAGACCCTGATGATTTTATAAAAGAAAAAGGTGTGAAAAAGTTTGAAAAATTAATGAATAATTCTTATAATCTAATAGAATTCAAAATAAGAAGAGTTGTTAACAAAAAAGAAAGTTATAATATAAATCAAAGGATTAACCGGTCTAAAAAAGTTTTGAACATTATTTCCCAAATAGAAGATCCTATTGAACAAGATGTTTATTTGAACAAGGCTGCTGAGATTTTAAATATTGATAAAAATGCTATGCAAGAAGCTTTAAAATCTTTTAATCAAAAAAACAAGCAGGAAAATGATAATAAGAATAGAATAAAAGAAAAGGGTTCCGAAAAAGATATTAAAAAATTAAACTATCAAGATCTTTTATTGAAAACTTTAATTGATAATCCTGAAAGAATTAAAAAAATCAGAAATGAGATTAAACCTGAATATTTTAACGGTATATATAAAAAAGCTTTTAGTGTGGTACTTGAAAAAGGATTTAACATAAAAAAAATGAATATTGAAGAAGAGATTGAGGATGAAGATTTACTCGAATATTTTATGATTTTAACCGTTAAAGAAAGACAAAAAGTTAGTCAAGATAAGTTTGCTGCCTTAATTGATATGATTAAAAAGGATTATAAAAAAAGAGCAAAAAAAGAAATTCATAATAAATTAAAAGGTGAAAAAGAAAATACGAATGAAATCAATAATCTCTTAAGAGATTATTTTGACATATTAAAGATTTAAGAAAGGAGGTAATATATATGGCTAACAAAAATGTTATACCAGAAAATATCGATCAAGTCAAAGAATTGATAGAAAAAGGAAAAGAAGAAGGCGAATTAACTTATGAACAAATAATGAGTTCCCTGGAAGATGTTGAATTAGATGAAGAAGAAATTGAAAAAATCTATGAAATATTTACTGGAATGGATATTGATATTATTGAAAAAGATTCTAATGATGAGGATGAAGAGGACGATGATGAATTAGATTTAAGCATCCCCCAGGGAGTTGGAATAGATGATCCTGTTCGTATGTATTTAAAAGAAATTGGTAAAGTAGATTTATTAACTGCCGAAGAAGAGGTAGATCTTGCCAAGAGAATGGAACAGGGCGATATGGAGGCCAAAAGACAATTAGTAGAAGCCAACCTCAGATTGGTGGTTAGTATTGCCAAAAAATATGTAGGAAGAGGCATGCTATTTCTAGACCTTATTCAAGAAGGTAATATGGGCCTCATGAAAGCAGTTGAAAAATTTGACTATACTAAAGGCTATAAATTTAGTACGTATGCCACCTGGTGGATTAGACAGGCTATTACACGTTCTATTGCTGACCAGGCGAGAACTATTAGGATACCTGTGCATATGGTAGAAACTATTAATAAGTTAATTCGGGTTTCAAGACAACTATTACAGGAAAAAGGTAGAGAACCTACTCCAGAAGAGATTGGAGAAGAAATGGATATGAGTGCTGATAAAGTTAGAGAAATTAAAAAGATTGCTCAGGAACCTGTATCTTTAGAAACTCCAATTGGGGAAGAAGAAGATAGTCATCTAGGTGATTTCATTGAAGATGAGGATGCACCAGCTCCGGCCTCTGCAGCTTCTTATATGCTATTAAGAGACCAATTAGATAATGTTTTAGATACATTAACAGATAGAGAAAAAAGAGTTTTAGAATTAAGATTTGGTATTGAAGACGGCAGGCCTAGAACATTAGAAGAAGTAGGTAAAGAGTTTGGAGTAACAAGGGAAAGAATTAGACAGATAGAAGCTAAGGCCTTAAGAAAACTCAGACATCCTAGTAGAAGTAAGAAATTAAAAGATTATTTGAGTTAATTAGTATTTGAGAGTAATAGTGACTATAACACAGCATTTATAAGATAATTTATATAAACTTACATTAGATAGACTTAAATGTCTTTGACCTCTAATGAATTCTATCATATAATTACTTTTGTGTTAAGAAATAAACATGAAAGCTTAATATAAAGGGCCTATAGCTCAGCTGGTCAGAGCAACCGGCTCATAACCGGTTAGTCCTAGGTTCGAATCCTAGTAGGCCCACCAATGCAATCAGACCTTGTTCTTTAAATTGAGCAAGGTTTTTTTAATTATAAAAATAATAATATTATGAGGTGAATTAAATGAGTAATTTACAGCAAATAGTAACATCTATGTCTAAGTTAGCACCACATCGAGACGCACTTGAATGGGATAATGTGGGCCTTCAAGTCGGAGACTATAGAAATGATATTAATAGAATACTTATAGCTTTAGATATTACCGAGGAGATTATTGAAGAAGCAATGAAAAAAAATGCTGATTTAATTATTACACATCATCCATTATTATTTAATGGTATTGAAAACATCCATTCTCAAACATCAAAAGGGCGAACAATTATTAAAGCTATTAAGAATGATATCGCTATTTACTCTGCCCATACTAATATTGACATTGCAGAGAAGGGGTTAAATGATCTATTGGCAGAAAAACTTAATATAATTAACACTGAAATACTATCAAAGGAAAATGAAACTGAACTATACAAATTAGCAGTTTATACCCCATATGATAACGTGGAAGAGGTTAAAAAAGCAATCTTTAAAAAAGGGGCAGGTAAGATAGGTAGTTACAGTAATACTTCTTTTTCTATAAGAGGTGAAGGAACTTTTTTACCTGGAGAGGATACGACTCCTCATTTAGGTAAAAAAGGGGAATTAAAAGAGGTTAATGAAATTAAAATAGAAACAGTTGTCCCAGAAAATAAAGTTGATAATGTGGTAAAAGGAATCTTAAAAGCCCATCCTTATGAAGAAGTAGCCTATGATATATATAAATTACCATATCAATCTCAATATAAAGGATTAGGAAGAATAGGTGAATTAAAAGAAACTATAAATTTAAAAAAATATTGTAAATTAATCAAAAATACTTTACAGATAGATAAACTTAAAGTAAGAGGGAATTTTCAGGAAGATATTTGTAAAGTGGCTATCTGCAGCGGAGCCGGTGCTGATTTTATAAGTTTGGCGAAGGCTAAAGGAGCTGATCTTTATATAACAGGAGATGTAAAGTATCATCAAGCTCAGCTAGCTGAAGAATTAGAATTGAATTTAGTGGATGCAGGGCATTATCAAACTGAAGTAATTTTTAAGGAATTAATCGGAGAATATTTAAAGCAAGTGAAAAAAGCAGATAAATTAGAATTTGATGTTATTATTTCTAATCTTAATTCTAATCCTTGGAGTTATATTTAAGTTTGAAGAAGTAAAATAAAATTTGACATAAGTATAAAACGATGTTAATATGAATAATGAATCATAATTCAGAAAGGAATTTTGTTATGACTATTGAAAAAAAAGAATTAATTAGACAGTCAGCGATAAAGGTAATAGCAAGAGAAGGCTTTTATAATACCAAAACATCCAAAATTGCTGATGAAGCAGGAGTAGCTGTGGGAACAATTTATAACTATTTTCATTCCAAAGATGAAATATTGGAATATATCTTTGAAGTTGAATTTGAAAAAAGGATTAAGTATCTAAAAGAGTTGGATCGTAAAGAGTTATCTATTTATGAAAAGTTGACTATGTTTATTGAAAAACATTTTCAAGAGATCAAAAATAATTTAGATACTGCTCAGATCTTAGTCAGGGAGAAAGAATTTCCTAAAACAAGTGATTTTTCCTCTATTTTAAGTTATTTGAATGAGATCCCATCTTTATTAGAATCAATGTTAGAAGAAGCAAAAGAAAAAGGAGAAATAAGGGACCAGAATCCAACTATTATTGCTGGTTTAATATTTGGAGCCTTACAAGGAGTAGTGGAAAAAGCATTGAGAACAAATAATTTAGAGTTATTAGAGAATGCTGAGGAGGAAGTTTTAAACTTTTTTAAAAGAGGGCTATAAAAAATTTGCTTTTCAATGAATGATTGTTCATTCATTATAATTATTGCTAACAAATGAGGAGAGTAGATATGAAAAAAATTAATGACTTTGTTCTTAACAAACCTGTAATAACATTATTAATCTTACTTGCAATAACCACATATTTCGGCTATGAAATATATGATAAAGCAAGGATAGAAACTAATTTAGATAAATATATGCCCGAGAGTCATCCGGCATTTGAAAAAAGTGACCATTATGAAGAACTTTTTGGTATTGCTGATTCAGTGGTGGTGGCTATTGAAGATGAAGAAGAAATATATAATAAGGGAACACTTCAACAGATTATAGAAATCAGTAATAAATTAGCTGAATTAGATGAAATTGAAAATGATAGTGTGAAGAGTTTAGCCACAGCTGATAATATTACCGCCTCTGATTTTGGTCTTGAAATAAACCCATTTTTATCTGAAATTCCTGAAACCTTTGACCAATTTAAAGAGTTAAAACAAAAAGTTAATGACAATAATATGATCTCAAAAAGATTAGTATCAGAAAATAATAAAGTAGCTTTAGTTCAGGCCGAATTAATTGATGGTGGAGTAGATCGAATAGAGTTATATCAAGTAATACAAGATTTGCTCAGTAATAGCGAAAATACTACCGAAATTTATGTAGCTGGACAGCCTGTGATTGAAGGAACATTAGCTAATTTAATGCCTGAGGATATGAAAATCATGATTCCTTTGGTAATCTTAATTATTTCTATAGTATTATTACTTACTTTTAAAAGTATCAAAAGTACTGTACTTACTTTAGGTGTTGTATTATTTAGTACTATCTGGGCTTTCGGATTGATGTCTGCAGTCGGTATCCCCATCTATGCCGTATCAACGATGATTCCAGTCATGTTAATAGCTTTAGGAGTTGCAGATGGTATTCATCTTTTAAGTCATTTAAAGGATACAATGTTTGAAAATCCCGACATTGGTACTAGTGAAGCAATAACAGATATGATTAAAAATATGTGGAAACCAGTAGTAATGACTTCGATCACTACTGCAGTTGGTTTTGTATCTTTATTAACTTCTGAAGTTTATCCTGTTAAGTACTTTGGTCTATTTACGGCCTTTGGTGTAATGGCAGCCATGGTCTTTTCATTAATTTTCATACCAGCAGGTTTAAAGATATTTAGTTTACCGAAAAGTAAAAAGAAAAAGAAAAATAAAGAAGTAAAAAGTGAAAACAATAAGTTTTTTAAATTTGCTGATTGGGTATTACTCCATAAAAAGAAAATAATCTTAATTTCGATAATAATTTTTGTAGTGGGAGTAATTGGAGCCCAAAACATTTGGATTAATTCAAGTTTTTTAAGTAAGTTCCAGGAAGATGAAGAAATCATAATTGCCAATAATTTTATAAATGAACATTTTGGTGGTACTACAAATTTAAATGTGATTATTAAATCTGAAAAAAATGATGCACTTAAAAATCCTGAATATTTAAAAGATATCTGGCAACTTCAGAATGAGTTAGAAGCAATGGAAGAAGTAGGAGCAAGTTTTGCAATTACAGATTTTCTTAGAAGAATAAATAAGGTAATGAATGAAAACCAAAAAAAATATAATAGAATACCTGAATCTAGGGAATTAACTGCTCAATATTTATTACTATATTCTATGTCAGGTGATCCTGAAGATCTAAATAGAGTCATTGATTATGATTATAGAAGTGCAAATTTACAGGTCAATTTAAAAGATGATGATGCGCGTTTAATTACAAGTGTTATTGATAAAATAGAAAATTATCAACAGGAGTCCTCATTATCAGAGCTAGAAATTGATTTTGCAGGCTCAGCATATACCAATCGAGTTTTTGCTAACCTCATACTTGAAGGTCAAATAAAAAGTTTATTATTATCAGTTCTAATTGTGATAGTATTATTAGGTTTCTTATTTAAAAGTACTCTGGCTGGTCTGTTTGGTAGTTTACCAATAATAATAACCGCTGTGATCAACTTTGGAATAATGGGATATCTAAATATAGCTTTAAATACTACCACAGCTTTGATTTCGAGTATAGCTGTGGGGATGGGGATAGATTACTCAATCCACCTTTTATCAAAGTACAAGCATTACGGTAATCAGGGACTTTCACCTAAAATAGTAGCAAGAAAGACAATGAAACATGCTGGTAAGGCAATAGTATTTAATGCGATAGTTGTTATTAGCGGTTTCATGGTATTAATTTTTTCAAGTTTCCCGCCAAATAGAGAGTTAGGGTATCTTGTATCATTATCATTATTTAGTAGTTTTGTTCTTACACTTACTCTAGTTGTTGGTTTGCTTGACAAATACAAACCGGATTTCATTTTCAAAAATACAAATAAAAATAATGTTTAATTAATACTTGGGAGGTAGTTAAAATGAGAAAAAATATTTTATTAATTGGGTTTATGACTTTAATACTTTTGATAACAGGTTTTACTGTAAATACATTGGCTCAAGATCTAAATGGAAGAGAAATAATGGAAAAAGTATATAATAGAAATACAGGAGAAGATAGGAAAGCTGAAATGAACATGATATTGATAAATAAATTTGATGATGAGCGGGAAAGAGATTTAAAACAATTTAATCGGGACTTTGGAGAAGTTGAGAAAAAAATTATGTTCTTTACCTCTCCTCAGGATATTAGGGGAACATCTTTTATGAACTGGACATATGAAGATAAGAGAGCAGACAGTCAGTGGATTTATCTACCAGCATTAAAAAAGATAAAAAGAATTTCTGCTGAGAACAAAAGTGATTATTTCATGGGCTCAGATTTCACTTATGATGATCTCGGAGAAAGAAAAGTAGAGGAAGACAATCATAAACTAATTGGTAGTAAAAAAATTAATGGAGAGGAATGTTATATAGTTGAAAATATTCCTAAAGAAGAAGATTACCTGTATTCTAAAACAATAACTTGGGTAAGTAAAGATAATTGGATAGGGTTAAAAAAAGAGTTCTATGATAATGATGGAAATCTTTTAAAAACATTAACTGTAAAAGATTATGAAAAAATCAATGGAATTGTAACAATAACTAAAAGTGAAATGTATAATAAACAGAAAGCTCATAAAACTATATTGAAATTAGATGAAGTTGAATATAATACCGGTATTTCAGAAGATAAATTTACTGAGAGACAAATGAAAATGGGAATTTAAATATCACTAATATTAGAAAGGAAGGATAGATATGAAAACTTTAAATAAAAAACTTCTAATAATATCATTCAGTTTATTTTTTGTTTTCATTACTGTAGCATTTTCAATTCAAAGTAATGCTGCTTATGTATCAAATTCACTCATTAACCGTTATGTTTATGATATTGAAAATGGGGAAGAATACAAATTCCCATTGATCTATGAAGTGAATTATGAAAAGAAATTTAATAAAAATGATATATATGGAGAGATTAATATAAATCCCATTTTTGAGTATAACTTGGAAACAGAATCAGAAAATTTCAAATTCAAAGAAGCATATATAGATTTTTATTTTCCTGATTTTGATTTAAGAGCAGGAAAGCAAAAATTAACCTGGGGTAAAAGTGATGGAATAGTTGTAACTAATATAGTTAATCCAAGAGATTATACTGTACATCCTGTTGTTGAATATTCCGATCAATTTGAGGGAGTGAATGCTCTTAAATTAAACTTATATCCTAAAAATAATAGCTTAGAAGTAGTTTGGGTACCAGAGTTTCAAAGTGCAACCATCAATAAAGATATTTTATTTAATAAGATACCTGATAATTTTAGAAGAGATGATTCTGAAAAAGAAATTGAGTCCGAATTTGAAAATAGTGAATTATTCATAAGGTATTCTTCTATAGGACAAAAGTTTGATTATGAAGTAATGGCAGCTTATAGTTGGGATGATGAGCCTACTTTGCACAAAGATTTTCAAGAAAGGACTGTTGTCCCCCAACATCATCGCCTAACAACTGTAGGAGGTAGTATTAGTACAATGAGAGGCCCCTATGTGCTTAGGGGAGAAGGAGCATATGTCTCAGGGAATTATTTTAATTTGCAAGATTCACAATTTCAGATAAATGATTACCCAGAGGGTGTAATTGAAAAGGATCTTACTAAATGGCTAGCTGGAATTGATTATAATTATGAAGGTTATCTATTAAGTTTACAATTCATGCAGGAAGCGATATTAGATTACCAAGCAGAAATTGTGCAGGATGAATTCAGTAATCAAATGACATTTTTAATAAAAAAAGATTTCATGCGATCAAAACTCAATACTGAAATTAACTTCCAGTATAATCTAAATGACGAGGTATTAATGGCCAAGCCTACAATAAGTTATAATTATTCAGATACAATAAACTTGCAAGCCGGGGCAAATTTAAACTTAGAAGGAGAAATATTTAAAGAAGACGTAATTTATTTCCAAACAGAATATTTATTCTAACTAGTACAAGCTATAGGGGAGTGGCTTTAACTTTATAAGAGCTACTCCTTTTTTTATATGACTTACATATTTAAAGGGAAGGAAGTGAAAATATGGGCAATTTTAAAAATAAAGGTTTTTATCGTAATTTAACCCAGTTAATATTTTTTGTAATATTTATATTTTTGGCTTTCAGGGCTAGAACACAACTTTGGTTAGGTATTTTTGGTATGGGGGTGTTGATTTCTATCATATGGGCAAGATTCTATTGTGGCTGGATGTGTCCAATTAATGCTGTTATAAGATTTAAAAATTGGATTTATAATAAGTTAAATCTCAATGTATGGAATACCCCTAATTTCTTAAAACATTATTGGCTTCGATGGTCTATATTATTATTATTGGTAGCAACGATGGTAATAAGTCGGCGTAATGACATCCAACTTGATATGTTACTTTATTTTTTGATAGCTGGATTTATACTCTCATTATTTTTTGATGAGGAACTTTGGCATAAATACTTATGTCCATATGGAGCAATATTGAGCTTAACAGATAAAATAAATAATAAAAATATGGTGATCGATCAACAAAAGTGTGAAACCTGTGGTCTTTGTATGCAGGCCTGTCCAAATAATATAATCTTAATTTCTAATAAAGAACAATATATCAAAAATGAAGAATGTCTTTACTGCTTTAAATGTCAGGATGTGTGTGCGGTAGATGCAATATCTTATAAAACAGTAAACTAAAAATAATAGTCCGTTCTGTAAAGCTTGACTAAAGTTAAAATGATTGCTATACTGTTAATGCTAAAGTAAAATAAGAGCAGCACAGATAATCGCGTTAGAGTCACCTCTAACGAGGAAAGTCCGGGCTTCACAGGGTAGGGTGCTGGGTAATTCCCAGTGGAGGAAACTCCCAGGAAAGTGCCACAGAAAATATACCGCCATTTTTATGGTAAGGGTGAAAAGGCGAGGTAAAAGCTCACCAATATCCAGGTAACTGGATAGTTTGGTAAACCACATCCGAAGTAAGTCCAAATAGGGAGAAGATAAAGTGACCCGCTTTTTCTCCGGGTTGGACGCTTGAGGTGACAAGTAATTGTTACCCTAGATAGATGATTATCTGATACAGAACCCGGCTTACAGTGCTGCTCTTATATTACAAACATATGTTTTATTTTTTTGTCTATAAATTGAAAATAACAATAAATTGTGTTAAAATGTACAACAGAATGAAGTTTTAGGAGGTTGTAACATGGCAGGACATTCTAAGTGGGCTAATATTAAACATAGAAAGCAAAAACAGGATAAGAAAAGGGCAAAACTTTTTTCTAAACTAACTAAAAAAATTACAGTTGCCGCCAGAGAAGGTGGTGGAGATCCTGAAATGAATGCTGATTTAGCTTTTGCAATCGATAAGGCCAAAGAGAATGATATGCCGAAAGAAAATATAAAAAAAGCAATAAAAAGAGGTACCGGGGAATTAGAAGGTGTAGATTATAAGCAATTTAAATACGAAGGTTATGGTCCGGGGGGAGTGGCACTCTACTTGGATATAATGAGTGATAATAGAAATAGGACAGCTTCTGAATTAAGACATATTCTTTCTGAACATGGTGGTAATTTAGGTGAAGAAGGTTGTGTAGCCTGGATGTTTGAAAGAAAAGGTCAAATAATAATAGATCTTAACTCCACTGATTTAGATAAAGAAGAAGTAATGATGGAAGCAATTGAAGCAGGAGCCGAGGATGTAGAAACTGAAGATAATACGATAACAGTTTATACAGAGACAAACGATTTTCAGGATGTTAAAGCTGAATTGAAGAAAAAAGGTTTTGAATTTGTAGATTCTGATTTAGCTATGGTTCCTAATAATACAATAAAAGTTGAAAAATCTGACGCCAAAAAGTTATTAAATTTGATGGAAGAACTTGAAGATCATGATGATATTCAAGAGGTTTATTCCAATTTTGATATACCTGCAGATGTCATGGAACAGATGGAAAATGAGGAATAATGATAAGTAATGACTCATTTAATGACACTGAATATTCAGTGTCATTTATTAATTTAGTTCTATATTTTTTTGTTTAATGAGGTGATTATTTGATTATATTAGGGATTGATCCTGGATTAGCTACAACTGGATATGGTGTGATTAAAAAGAAGGGGAATTCCTTTGAATTAATAGATTATGATACAATCACAACGAGTGCCGAGGAAAGTGATGTAGATAGATTATCCAACTTATATGAAAATTTGTTATTACTGATAAATAAATACAAACCAGGGCAAATTGCTGTGGAGGAGCTTTTTTTTAATAAAAATGTCAAAACAGCCATCAGGGTAGGTCAGGCAAGAGGTGTGATACTACTTGCAGGTTCACAACAGGGGATTGAAGTCGCCGAATATACTCCATTACAGGTAAAACAAGCTGTAGTAGGTTATGGTAGAGCTTCCAAAAGTCAGGTTCAACAGATGGTAAAAGCTTTGCTAAATTTATCAGAGATTCCTAAACCCGATGATGCTGCTGATGCATTGGCTATCTCTATTTGCCATGGACATAGTTATGCTAGTAAAAAGAAGTGGGGAGATCTTTTATGATAGGTCATCTTGAAGGTAAATTAATATATAATAATAAAAGTAGTATAATAATTGATGTGAATGGTGTCGGTTATCAGGTGCAAGTTCCCGTTATATATACAAATAAAGATCTAAATAAAAAATTAGAATTATTTATCCATACTTATATAAGAGAAGATGCCCTAGATCTATATGGGTTTGAAACTATTGAAGAAAAGAAGTTATTCAAGACCCTTCTTTCAGTTTCGAGAGTGGGTCCTAGTGCTGCAATGAATGTATTATCTTCTCTATCATATGAAAGGTTTATAAATGCAATATTATCCGAGAATGTATCTGTTTTGAAGGAAGTTTCAGGTATTGGCCCTAAAACTGCTCAAAGATTAATTTTAGAATTAAAAAGCAAAATTGAAGATATGTTACCTGAATTACAAATTCAAAAAGGCAAATCCATGAAAAATTATGATGAGGATTTATATGAAGCTTTGACACAATTAGGATATAGTAAAAAGGAAGTAGATAATGCTATTGGTAATTTGGACCTCGGTTCTGATTTGGAGTTAGAGGAAAAAATAAAGAATGTATTAAGTTATCTGGGGAGGGAAAAATAATAAATGGAAGATTCTGATAGAATTGTTTCCCCAACCAGGAAATTTGAAGAAGACCAATTTGATAAAAACCTAAGACCAGAGAAATTAAAATATTATGTAGGTCAGAAAAAAACAAAAGAAAAACTTAGTATCTTTATTGAAGCAGCAAAACAAAGAGGAGAAGCTTTAGACCATGTTCTTTTATATGGCCCTCCTGGTTTAGGAAAAACAACTTTAGCAACAATAATAGCAAACGAATTAAACGTAAATATTCATAAAACTTCAGGCCCCGCTATTGAAAGACCTGGAGATCTTGCTTCAATATTAACAAATCTTCAGGATAATGATGTTTTATTTATTGATGAGATACATAGACTTAATATGATGGTTGAAGAGGTTTTATATCCAGCTTTAGAAGATTACTGTTTAGATATAATAATCGGTAAGGGTCCAAGTGCTCGTTCTGTACGTTTGGACTTAAATCCCTTTACGATGGTAGGTGCAACAACGAGAGCAGGCTTAATAAGTTCTCCTTTAAGGGATAGATTCGGTGTAATCAATAGACTTGAATTTTATGATCATGAAGAACTTACAAAGATTGTAAAAAGGTCAGCCAGAATCTTAGATATTGAAATACATGATGATGGTGCTTCAGAGATCGCTAAAAGATCCCGGGGGACCCCGAGAATAAGTAATAGGTTATTAAAAAGAGTTCGAGATTTTGCTGAGGTTAAAGCAGAGGGAGTAATATCTGCTGAGGTAGTTGATAAAGCACTCAAATTATTAGAAATTGATGAGAAAGGTCTTGATAGTATAGATCATAAATTATTAAAAATTATAATAGAAAAGTTTGATGGCGGCCCGGTAGGTTTAAACACACTAGCGGCAGCAATTAGTGAAGAAACAGAAACAATTGAAGATGTTTATGAACCCTACTTACTACAGATGGGATTTCTGGAAAGAACGCCACGGGGAAGAGTTGCCTCTTCAGCTGCTTATAAACATCTAGAGATTAGTAAAAATACAAACAAAGATTTATTCGATGGTGAGGACTGATACAGGGGGATATTTTGATGAGAGTTGATGAATTTGATTATGATTTACCTGAAAGACTAATTGCTCAAAAACCGGTAGAAAATAGAGATGAATCCCGGTTAATGTTGTTAAATAAAAACACTGGGGATATTGAAGATAAAAATTTTAAGGAAATAGTTAACTTACTAGAGGAAAATGATATTTTAATATTAAATGATAGTAAGGTTATTCCAGCCCGTTTGTATGGAGAAAAAATTCCCACTGGAACAGAAATTGAAATATTATTATTGAATAGGTTAAATGAAAATAAATGGGAGGTATTAGTAAGGCCGGGGAAAAGAGTTAAAAAAGGTGTAAAAGTAGAATTTGGGGATGGAGAATTAATAGGTAAGGCTATTGAATATACTGATTTCGGTGGAAGAATCATAGAATTTTCTTATGAGGGAAATTTTGATAAGATACTAGATAAATTAGGAGAAATGCCTTTACCTCCATACATAAAAGAAGATTTAGATCAGCCCGAACGATATCAAACTGTTTATGCTAAAAAAAGGGGTTCAGTAGCTGCACCGACAGCTGGTCTTCATTTCACCCCGGAACTAATGGAAAGAATAAAAGATAAAGGGGTACAAATAAAATATATAACTTTACATGTTGGGTTAGGTACTTTTCGGCCTGTAAATACTGATAAAGTTGAAGAACATGATATGCATGCTGAGTACATAGAAGTAGATAATGAAGTAGTGGAGAAGATCAAAAAAACTAAAAAGAGCGAAGGCAGGGTTATCGCAGTAGGTACAACAGTCACAAGAGCTCTGGAAACTGCTGCTCAGTCCGGTGAATTAAGGGAATTTAAAGGTTGGACAGATATATTTATTTACCCTGGTTATGATTTTAAAGCAACAGATGCTCTGATAACCAATTTCCATCTTCCCAAATCCACGTTATTAATGATGATTTCTGCTTTAGCAGACAAAGAAAAAATATTTAATGCATATCATAAAGCTATTGAAAAAGAATATAGATTTTATAGTTTAGGAGATGCTATGTTTATATACTAGAAAGGAAGTAATTATTAATGAGTTTCAATTTTGACTTATTAAAAATAGATTCAGATACAAGAGCCAGAAAGGGAAGAATTACAACTTCCCATGGTGAAATAAACACCCCAATATTTATGCCGGTGGGGACCCAAGCTACAGTCAAAGCAATGAGTTCAGATGAATTGAAAGAAATTAATTCTGAAATAATCTTGGGTAATACTTATCATCTATATCTAAGGCCAGGCCATCAGTTAATTGAAAAAGCAGGTGGATTACATGAATTTATGAACTGGGATAGACCAATATTAACCGATAGTGGAGGATTTCAAGTATTTAGTTTATCAGATTTACGGGAGATTAAAGAAGAAGGTGTATATTTTCAATCACATTTAGATGGCTCTAAGCACTTCATTTCTCCTGAAAAATCAATTAAAATCCAAAATGCTTTAGGAGCAGATATTGTAATGGCATTTGATGAGTGTCCTCCCCAACCCTCTAATTATGATTATGTGGAAAATTCATTGGAGCGAACAATTAGATGGGCTGAACGTTCAAAAGATGCTATGAACAATGATAAACAGACTTTATTTGGTATTATTCAGGGGGGCATATTCAAGGATTTAAGAGAAAAAAGCATCAAGGAAATGACAAATATAGGATTTCCAGGTTATGCGATTGGTGGACTTAGTGTAGGAGAAGCTAAAAAAGATATGTTAGAAACGCTTGATTACACTGTGCCTTTAATGTCTGATAGTAAACCAAGATATCTAATGGGAGTTGGTACTCCAGAAGATTTAATTGAGGGCGTAATGAGAGGTGTGGATATGTTTGATTGTGTAATGCCTACAAGGATTGCTCGACACGGTTCCATCTATACTTCTGAAGGTAGAATTACAATCAGAAATGCTACCTATAAGGAAGATTTAACTGCCCCGGATCATGGTTGTGATTGTTATGTTTGTAAGAATTATACTCGCGCTTATATTAGGCATTTATTGAAAAGAAATGAAATTCTGGGAGTTAGATTAACTACCTATCATAATTTGTACTTTTTCATTAATTTAATGCAAAGAATCAAAGATTCAATTGCAAATGATAATTTCTTGTCATTTAGAGAAAAATTTTATAAAATTTATAAGTGATTCAATGCCAAATTTTTATTTTTATTTCAAAAAATTGAAGGATAATTCAATCTGGTATT
This sequence comes from Halanaerobiales bacterium, assembly GCA_046482435.1. Lineage (GTDB taxonomy): Bacteria > Bacillota > Halanaerobiia > Halanaerobiales > M55B127 > M55B127. Next base: position 19,379 of record JAWOEZ010000089.1, on the reverse strand, counting down.
GAAATTATTAGAGAGTAAAAAAATAAGGAGGTATAAATAATGCAATATATTTACGCGATATTACCTTGGGTCCTAATATTTGGTGTGTTTTGGTTTTTCTTAATTAGACCCCAGAGGAAACAACAAAAAGATCATGAAGAGATGTTAGAAAATTTACAAGTTGGAGATAGGATAGTTACAATTGGTGGAATTAAGGCTAAAATTATTAAACTTAAAGAAGGTAATATTAGATTGAGAATTTCTTCTGATGTGGATGTAGATGTAGTTCAGAAGGCTATTGCAAGACTGGATAAATCTGAGGAAGAAGATGAAGAAGATAAAAATATCGAAGAAAAATAAAGCTATAAAATATTGGGAGTGACTAAAATTGGATAGCGGAGATGTAAAAGAAATCCTGCAATCTGTTGTTATTGCAGGTATTTTAGCTTTTTTGATTATTACCTTTGTTGCCCAATCTTTTGTGGTTGATGGTAAATCTATGGCCCCAAATCTCTATGATGGGGAGAGATTATTTGTTAATAAATTTATATATCGTTTTAGAGAACCTCAAAGAGGAGAGGTGGTCGTCTTTGCTCCTCAGGGTTCTCCTAAAAAAAAATATATTAAACGTGTAATAGGTTTGCCCGGGGATACAGTTCATATTAAAGATGGAGTAACATATGTTAATGGTCAACCTTTAGAAGAAAACTATATTAAAGAGGAAATGAAAGGAAGTTTCGGACCTTATCAGGTTCCCGAAGATTCTGTATTTGTTATGGGAGATAACCGTAATAATAGTGCAGATAGTAGATTTTCAGGATATGTCGGATATGTTCCTTATAAGAGTATATCTGGGCTAGCATTCTGGGTTTATTGGCCTATAACCGAGATGCGTATAATAGAACATATGAACTACGAAAATATCTAAATATTATAATTGTTGAGAAACGGGAGGAAAGAATGGTATGAGATATAAAAAGAAAAGACTGTTAAAATTAATTTTCATCATAGCCGTAGTTGCCTTTGCAATATTTTTATATTCCTATTATAATATAAATCTCGGACTTGATTTACAGGGGGGCTCACATATAGTATTAGAGGCTCAACCTACAGAAGAAAGAGAAATTAATAATGAAGTAATGACGGGAATAGAAAGTGTTATAGAAAGAAGGGTTAATCAACTTGGCTTAACGGAACCGGTTATACAAAGAGAGGGTAGTGATAGAATCATAGTAGAACTACCTGCAATTGATAATCCAAATGATGCTATAGAAACGATTGGTAGGACAGCAGTATTAACATTTAGGAATTCTTCTGGACAAGTATTATTAACTGGTGAATATGTAAAAGATGCTACGGCAGATTATGATCAGTATGGTAGACCTGTTGTATCTTTTGAAATGAATAATGAAGGAGCAAATAAGTTTGAAGAGATTACAAGTCAATATATCGGTCAAAAAATTGGTATATATTTAGATGAAGAACAATTAACAAATCCTACAGTACAAGATACTATATCTGGGAAAGGTCAGATAACCGGATATGATTCTGTTGATGCAGCTCAAAAAGATGCTATATTAATAAGAGAGGGTTCATTACCAGTACCTGTTGAAGTAGTTCAAAGTAGTACCGTTGGTCCAGTTTTGGGTGAAATTTCTATTCAAAAAAGTATAACTGCTGGGCTGGTAGGTTTAATCTTGGTGGCAATTTATATGATGTTTTATTATAGATTCCCAGGAGTTCTAGCTGCTTCAGTGTTGATTATTTATGGTATTTTACTAATGGGAACCCTGGCCGGATTGCAAGCTACTTTAACCTTACCGGGTATTGCTGGTTTGATTTTATCAATAGGTATGGCTGTAGATGCCAACATTATTATATTCGAGCGAATAAAGGATGAGAGGAAATCAGGTAAAACTCTGAGAGCATCTATAGACTCTGGTTTCAAGAGGGCATATAAAACAATAATTGATGCTAATGTAACCACACTCATTACTGCTCTAATCTTAGCTTATTATACAAGCGGGACAGTAAGAGGTTTTGCAGTGACACTGGGTATAGGTGTATTAGTGAGTATGTTTACTGCTTTCTTTATTACCAGAAATGTAATAGACTTGTTTACTCATTCTAATCTACTACAAAGCGATGCCGCATTTGGTGCAAAGAGGAGGTAAAGATGATGGATATACTGGGTAAAAGAAGAATTTGGTATGCAATTTCTATAACTATAATAGTAATTGGTTTAATATTTTTAGCAGTAAATGGCCTCAACTTTGGAATTGACTTTCAGGGTGGAACCTTATTAGAATTTAAATTTGACCAGAATGTATCTAATGAAGAAGTAAGAAATGTATTATCAGATATCAATATTGCTGAGGATAGTAAGGTTCAACAGACTGGAACAGAAGGCATTAATGGTACTTTAATTAGAGCGAAGGAATTAGATACTCAGCAAATTGTAGATATTGAAGATGGTTTACGAGATGAGTTTCCTTCTACTGAAATGTTGAGGACCCAAATGGTTGGGCCTACAATTGGCCAAGAGTTAAGAACAAAAGCCTTATTGGCATTATTAATAGCATCCATTGCTATTGTATTATATATTAGTGTAAGATTTGAATTTAGATTTGCAATAGTTTCTATTATTACATTAATGCATGATGTATTAATAGTATTAGGTATTTTTGCGATCTTAGGAAAGGAAGTAAATACTCCTTTTGTTGCTGCTTTGCTGACTATCATAGGTTATTCTATTAATGATACAATAGTTATCTTTGATAGAATTAGAGAAAATATGAAAATAATGCATAAGACTGCATTCGAAAAGCTAGCAAATCAAGCAGTAGTTGATACTTTGCCAAGATCAATTAATACCTCTTTAACCACATTAATAACAATTTTAGCGATATATTTATTTGGTGGGGCTTCTATTAGAATATTTATGCTTGCATTATTTATTGGTATGTTTGCTGGTACTTATTCTTCTGTTTTTGTTGCTAGTCCCCTCCTTGTCAGTTGGACGAATAGGTTGAAAAACAAAGAATAGAAAGGGGTTTTAAACATGCAGGGAACAATTATTTTTGGATTAATATTTGCTATCTTAATTGCGATATTTGCAATCCAAAATGCTTCCATTGTAGCATTGAATATTTTAATTTGGAAGTTTGAAATTTCACTTGCAGTTGTAGTTCTTGGATCGATAATTTTTGGGGCCCTGGTTATTGGTATTTTTAGTTATTTTAAACAGTTCCAGCTCAGACGGAAAAACAAAAATTTAAAACTAGAAATACAGTCACTAAAAGACGAACTAGAGAATAAAGAAGAGGAAATTGTTGAGTTAAAAAGCTTTGAGAGAGAATCAACAAATAAAAATAAAGAAACTGAAACAGAAGAAAAAAGAGGCTTTTTTGGAAGGAAGAAAAATAAAGAACCCGAAAGTAGTGATAACAATAATATTGCTTATAATCTAGAAGAAGATGACAGAGAGTTGGATAATAACGAAGATGATCCTGATAGCAGTAATTAAAAAGAAGGTATATAATACCCCCTTATAAAAGAAGGGGGTTTTGTATTTAAAAATAAAAGGTGATAATTTTGAACAGTTTATGGTATATTGAAGACTATGAATTAAATAATGTGTATGAAGATGATGTTATTAATAAGTTACTATTAAATAGGGGATTAGATACTAAAGATAAAGTTGATAAATTTATGAATTCCAATTATCTTGACCTAAAGGATCCTTATGAATTAACAGATATGAAAAAAGCAGTTAAGAGATTAATTACGGCAATTAATAATAACGAAAAGATTTTAATTTATGGTGATTATGATGTTGATGGTATAACTTCTACTTCACTATTAATACATTTTTTCAAAGATATTAATTTTACTAATTTTGAATATTATATACCTAATCGTCTTAAAGAAGGATATGGGTTAGATAAAGAAAGTTTAGAAAATATTGAAATTAATAAAGTTAATCTATTAATTACTGTAGATTGCGGGATTACTGCTGTTGAAGAGATTGATTATTTAAAGCAAACAGGTCTGGATGTTATAGTAACTGACCACCATAAATTGGGGGAGAAGTTACCAAATGCCGATGCAGTTTTAGATCCCCAAAGAGAAAAAAATGATTATTATAAGGTGCTTGCTGGGGTAGGGGTTTTATATAAATTTCTACAAGCCGTTGATCAAAAATTAGAGTTGAACAGGATCCAAGAGCATTTGGATTTAGTTGCTTTAGGAACAGTTGCCGATTTAGTGCCTTTAATTGATGATAACCGAATTTTGGTTAAACATGGATTGGAGAGAATAAAAAATACCAATAAATTAGGGTTAAAGAAATTAATATCTAAATTAAAATTAGATATGGATTTAATTAATCCTGGTAAAATTGGATATATTATTGCGCCTCCTATTAATGCGATTGGGAGGATGGTCCATCCGGACCAGGGTGTAGAATTATTAGTTACCTCTGATCAAGATGTAGCTATTAAAATCAGTCAGAAATTAATAGATATAAATAAAGAACGTCAAACTAAGGAAGAAGAAATATATAAAGATACTTTAAATATGATACCCCCTGAAGATATAAAAGAACAACATCCTATAATATTAGCCTCTCAAAAATGGCATAGAGGGGTTATCGGGATAGTTGCCTCAAGATTAGTTGATAAATACCATCTTCCCGTTATATTAGTAGCTCTTGATCAAAACGGTATGGGTCATGGTTCTGCTAGAAGTATCAGTGGATTAGATATTACAGAAGGTTTAGAGTTTTCGCACGATTATCTTGAAAAATACGGTGGACATTCGATGGCAGCAGGATTAACTATAAAAAAGGAAAATATAAGTAATTTTAAACAAACATTCAGAACTTTTTTAAACCAACAATTAAGTCCGAAAGATTTCATTCCCGGTCTAAAACTTGATTCTATTATTGATATAGATCAGATTAACTATACTTTTTATAAAAAATTAGAAAAGCTAAAACCTTTTGGGCTTGGGAACCCTCGCCCTAAATTTTTATTAAGTAATATTGTGTTGAAAAATCATTATACTGTTGGTAGTGATGACAAACACCTAAAAATAGAATTGCAGAATGGAACCTCAGGTATATGTTTTAATATGGGAGAGCTGAATTCAAAAATAGATAATAAAAAGCTTGATTTGGCGGCGAAATTATACTTAAATAATTGGAGAGACAGCAATCAAGTTGAACTTAGAGTTGAAGATATAAATATTAGATCTGATCACTCCTATTTTCCTTTAACTTTTTCCAAAAGTGAATATATAATTTATGATAAAAGAGGAATAAATGATAAAGGTAAATATATTAAAGGCTTAAAAAATTATCAAGAGAACATTGCCGTTTACATAAATGGTGGTCAGAATATTACTAAACTAAAAGAATATCTAGAAAGTGAAAATATTAAAGTTTTAATAAATGATATGAGAAAATTTGCTAATGAAAAAGAAGCAGTTTTATTATTCGATAAACAAATAAATCGACCAATACAAAAAAAGATCCAGCTTGTAATGTATTCAGTTCCATTTTCGCTCTCTGATTTGTATTCATTTATTAATATGTTTGGAGTAAGAAATCAAGAAATACATTTAATTTTTAACAAAAATGACATAATACTCAATGAAAAATTAATTAGTAAAACTCTTCCAGATGAAAATATGGTAAAAAATTTTTATACCCATTTAAAAAAAGCGTATGATAAGAGAATGTTTTATAAAGAAGATTTATATGAAAAGTTTTTAGATCAAACTTATATAAATAAAAATAAACTAAATAAATTAATAAAAATTTTGGGAGAACTCGATCTACTAATTGAGAAGGGCAAGAAGTTTATCATAAAGGATAAAGATTTTGCAGAATTGGACTTATTAAATTCTGTATATTATAATAACATTATTAAGGTAATGGAAGATTATCAAAATTTAAAAAAAGTTATAAAAGGTAAAAATTTATTTAAATTAATCAATAATCTTATCAATCTAGAGGAGGAGAACAATGAATTTTAATGACTATATTAGAAACATACCAGATTTTCCAAAGGAAGGCATTTTGTTTAAAGATATTACCCCATTACTAAAAGACAAGGACGCTTTTCAGTCCGCAATAGATGCAATCGTAGAAGTATATAAGAATGTTGATATTGATTATGTGGTTGGCATCGAGGCAAGAGGATTTATTATAGGAACTCCCATGGCTTATGCCTTAGATAAAGGTTTTATTCCGGTCCGAAAGCCTAATAAATTACCTTATGATAAAATAACCGCAAGTTATGATTTAGAATATGGGAGCAGTGAATTAGAAATACATAGTGATGCTATTGAAGAAGGTGACAAAATATTATTAGTAGATGATCTCTTAGCTACCGGAGGTACTACAAGAGCTTCTGTCGATCTTATTGAGGAATTAGGGGGAGATATAGTCGGGATCGCCTTCTTGTTAGAATTAATTGACCTTAATGGTAGAGAAAAAATCGATGAATATGATATTTTCACGCTTTTACAACATTAATTATTAAACTCAGGTTTATGAAATGAAGGGATATATATGGAAATAGAGGTTTTATTAAAAAAAATAAGATCTGATATGGACGACCCAGATTTAGATATTGTAAAACGAGCTCATGATATAGCTAGTGAGGCCCATGAAGGTCAGTATAGAATATCGGGGGAGCCGTATGTCGAACACCCTATTAATGTGGCATACATTTTAGCTGACTTAGGTCTTGATATAATCTCTATTTCTGCAGCCTTATTACATGATGTAATTGAAGACACCAAATTTACGCGAGAAGATATTGAAGAAATGTTTGGAAATGAAGTAGCTTTGCTCGTTGATGGAGTCACAAAATTAACAAAATTAAATTTTAAATCTAAAGAAGAACATCAAGCTGAGAGCTTAAGAAAAATGTTTTTAGCAATGGCTAAAGATATCAGAGTAGTCTTGATTAAGTTAGCTGATCGGCTTCATAATATGAGAACTTTAGAACATCTCAGTAGGGAAAAACAAAAATTCAAATCTGAAGAAACTATAGAAATATATGCACCTTTAGCTCACAGACTAGGAATGTCTCGAATGAAAACCGAACTGGAAGACCTTAGTTTTAATTTTTTGAAACCTGATGTTTATGATGAATTACAGGAAAAATTAGAAGAAAATAAATCTTCGAGAAATATAAATATACAGAATGCAATTGACACTATTCGAGATAAGGTAGAAGAACAAAATATAGATGCTGAAATCTACGGGAGATCGAAACATCTATACAGTATTTATCAAAAAATGCAGAGAAAAGAAGTGGATTTTAGTGAGATATACGATTTAACGGCTGTAAGAATTTTAGTAGAAAATGTGAGAGAATGTTATCAGGTTTTGGGACTAGTTCATGAAATTTGGAAGCCGATGCCAGGGAGATTTAAGGACTATATAGCTATGCCAAAATCAAATATGTATCAATCATTACATACCACAGTGATTGGACCTAGTGGAGATCCTCTCGAGGTTCAAATTAGAACCCATGAAATGCACAAAACAGCTGAATATGGTATAGCAGCTCATTGGCGGTACAAGGAAGGCAAAACAGAAAAAGATGATTACGAAGAAAAACTTTCTTGGTTGAGACAACTGCTTGAATGGCAAAAGGACTTACAAGAACCTCAAGAATTTATGAAAGCCCTCAAAATAGATTTATTTGAGGATGAAGTATTTGTATTTACTCCCAAAGGTGATGTGATGTCATTACCGCGGGGGGGGACCCCAATAGATTTTGCCTATCATATTCACACCGAAGTTGGTCATAATTGCGTAGGTGCCAAGGTTAATGGGAAGATTGTACCTTTAGAATATGAGCTTGAAAATGGTGATATAGTAAATATAATTACTTCAAAGAAAAGTACAGGGCCAAGTAAGGATTGGTTAAACTTTGTTCAGACTTCAACTGCTCGAAGCAAAATTAAAAGATGGTTTAAAAAGCAACAGCGTGATGAAATAATACGTAGAGGAAAAGAGTTATTAAATAGAGAATTTGACCGACAAAATATTGAATTATCGGGCAAAGAAAAAGGAGAAGAATTAGATAGGATTGCACAAGAACTTGGTGAAAACAACAAAGAAAATTTATTAGAATCTATTGGTTATAACAATACCTCTGTAAAACAAATAATAAATAAATTAGATATTGAAAAAGAAGAGGAAGTTACTTTAGAAGAATTAAAAACTACTCCTTCTTCTAAAAGTTCTGATAAAGGCGTTAAAGTAAAAGGTGTTGATAATTTAAAGGTTAGAACTGCCAAATGTTGTAATCCCGTTCCAGGTGATAATATTGTTGGTTATATAACTCGTGGAAGGGGAGTTTCTATACATCGTAAAGGTTGTCCCAATTTGAAGTCTCTTATTGAAAATGATGAAGAAAGAATTATCGAGGTAAAATGGGACCAGAAACGAGCAGAATCTTATATAGTGGACCTTAATGTTGAAGCAGTTGACAAAAGTGCCTTATTAAATGATATAACCCGCCTGATAAAAAATGAACAAATAAAACTTTTATCTGTAAATGCTAGAACAGATAAATACGGCAAAGCTTATATTAATTTGTCGGTTGAACTAAGTAGTATAGAACATATGAAAGATATTATGAATAAAATAAAAGATATAGCCGGAGTATTATCTGTGCAAAGAGCTAATCCCACTTAAAAAGGAGTGTTCACTTTGCGAGCAGTTATTCAGAGAGTAAAAAATGCTAAAGTAGTAGTAGATGAAAATGAGATAGGTGCAATTGATTCTGGCTTATTAGTATTTCTAGGAATAGGTAATGATGATACTAGGGATGATATTGATTATTTAATTGATAAAATAGTCAATTTAAGAATATTTGAAGATAAAGAAAATAAGATGAATCTTTCAGCTGTGGATTTAGGGAAAGATATCATGGTAGTATCCCAATTTACTTTATATGGTGACTGTAGAAAAGGTAGAAGACCCAGTTTTTTTGATGCCGCTCCAGCTGATAAAGCAGAACGGTTGTATAATGTCTTTATAGATAAAATTAATAATTATGATTTGAAAATTGCAACAGGTGAATTTAAAGCTATGATGGATATAGATTTAGTTAACGATGGCCCAGTTACATTACTAATTGATAGCGAGAAAGATTTTTAAGGAGGTTTTAATATGATTGTTTCGGAAACAGTTGGTGTCAACTTTACCAACTGTTATTTAATTGGTAAGAAAAATTCAAAGGCAATAGTAATTGATCCTGGAGACGATATTAACAAAATAATGGATATGATAAATAAAAATGATGTCAAGGTTAAAAAAATTGTTAATACCCATGGTCACTTTGATCATATCTCAGCTAATCAAGAATTGAAGGAGAAAACAGGTGCTAAAATTTATATACACGAAAGTGATAGTGAAGCCCTAATAAATCCGAATAAAAATTTATCTACACATCTTGGTAAGAATAATCATCTAAAGCTAGATAAAGCAGATTATACGATTAATGAAGGAGATATTATTAAAATAGAAGATTACAAATTTGAAGTATTGCATACTCCAGGACATAGTCCGGGAAGTATTTGTTTGTTTGATGGAGACAATAAAGTTTTGATTAGTGGAGATACAATATTTAGTATGGGAGTAGGTAGAACTGATTTTCCCGGATCTTCACAAGCAGAATTAATCGATTCTATTGAAAACAAAATTTTACCACTTCCAGAAGATGTAGAAGTATATCCGGGGCATGGGCAGGCAACAAAGATAGGCGAATTTAAAGTAAAAGTTTGGGAAAGACTTTAAATCTAGAAAGTTAATATGGTTTTAATGTTGACTTTTCAAAATCAATAAGTTAAAATTATAAAAGATGTCATTATGTTATGCTAATATTTTTATACACTTTAAGGAGTGACTAAAATGTTTGATAATTTAAGGAATAATAGTAAAATTATTGTTTATATTGTTGTAGCTGCTTTTGTAGTTACAGGGGGTTTAATGGGTTTTGGCTCTTACATGAATCAGGGTAATCCTAGAGATAATAATCCTTCTTCGCAATATATAGCCAAAGTTAATGATAAAGGTATTACCCCACAACAGTTTTTATCTGTGTTAAGAAATTCCTCCTCTCAAGCAGATAATTTAACTCAGGCTGAAGTGATTCCATTTAGATTGAAGGTTTTAAATTCGATGATAGAAAGAGAAATATTATTATCCGAAGCAGAAGAAATGGGAATAGAAGTAGAGGTAGATGACGAGTCAATTGAAAATAGGATAGATGAAATTCTCGAAGAAAATAATTTAACTGAAGATGAATTAATTGATAATTTGGAAAGCCAAGATTATACTTATGATCAGTTTAAAGCAGATATTAGGGAGAGTTTAGTTAATTCTGAAAAAATTGGTAAAGTAAAAGAATCCACATATAGTAATATAGAAGTTACGGAAGATGAAATCCAAGATGCTTATGAGGAGAAATATGAGGATAGTGAAGATAAACCTGAACTAGAAGAAGTACGTTCAGATATTAAAGAAACTCTGTTAACTCAAAAACAGAACGATGTTTATGATAACTGGTTAGAAAATAAAAAAACGGAAGCAAATGTTACAATTAATGACCCCGTATTATTTGCATATAATGCTTTAGATCAAGAAGATTATGAAGTGGCAATAGAGAGTTTTGAAAATATAATTGAAAACGATAATGATTCAGCCAGTTTATTTATATATTTAGCTCAAGCATATACTGGTGCAGATCAGTATGAAGATGCATTAGAAACTTATAACACTGCAATAGAAGAATACCCAGAAAATTGGGAGCTCAGAATAAATTTCGGTGATTATTATGCTGAAAGAGAAGAAAATGAAAAAGCAATTAAACAATATAACCAAGCTTCTGAATTAGCTGGAAATAACTATTATGCACATTACCAATTGTTTATGGCTTTCAATAATATTGGTGCTAGTGATGAAGCCGAAAGAGAAATGCAGAAAGTAACTGAGATTCAGGAAGAAAGACAGAATCAACAACAAACCGAAGAACCAAGCGAAGACTCATCTTCTGACTCATCTTCTATTGAAGAAGAATTAGAAAAAAGTAATCCAGATAATAATTAATGAGAATAGTATCAAATATATAAATAAGGGTGAAAAATTATGATAAATGCTCCACGGGGTACAAATGATATATTACCACCAGAATCAGGTAAATGGAACTATATTGAGTCGAAGGCTAAATATATATTTGATTTATATAATTATGAAGAAATAAGAACCCCAATTTTTGAATATACTGAATTGTTTCAAAGGGGGATAGGTGAAGCGACTGATATTGTAGAAAAAGAAATGTATACTTTTGAAGATAAATCAGGCAGAAGTTTAACCCTCAGACCAGAAGGGACTGCTTCGGTTGTTAGATCCTTTCTTGAAAACAAAATCTATGGTAAAGCACAACCTACAAAATATTTTTATATTGGACCTATGTTCAGATATGAAAGACCTCAAGCCGGGAGATATAGACAGTTTAATCAACTTGGTGTAGAAGTTTTTGGAACTAAAGATCCTATGGTAGATGTTGAAGTTATCGCTGTAGGGATGCATTATATGGAACTATTAGGTTTAAAAGATTTACAATTATACATTAATTCTATCGGTTGCCCCGATTGTAGACCTAAATATCTAGATAATTTAAAGGATTATCTTAAAGAAAATATGGAAAATTTATGCGAAAATTGTAAAAACAGAATTGATAAAAATCCTTTAAGGGTTCTTGATTGTAAAAATGATAGTTGTCAGGAAACAATACAGAATGCTCCGAAAATTACGGAACATCTTTGTGAAGAATGTGAAACACATTTCAACAGTTTAGAGAGTAATTTAGAAAGTATTAATATTTCTTATGAAATAGACCCTACTCTGGTAAGAGGATTAGATTATTATACCAAAACAGCTTTTGAGGTTAAATATGAAGGTTTAGGAGCCCAAGATACAATATTTGGTGGTGGAAGGTATGATAAATTGGCTGAAGAGATTGGTGGAAGGGAGATACCCGGAATAGGTTTTGCTCTTGGTATTGAGAGATTATTACTTACCCTTGAAAAACAGGAAATCGAAATTCCAGTAGATAAAAGTATTGATATATATTTAACTACAATTGGGCAGAAAGCAAAATTTGCTTCTTTTGAATTACTTGAAAAGTTTAGAAAAAAAGGTATAAAGGCTGAAATAGATTATCAAGGTAGAAGTGTAGGCGGACAGATGAAATCCGCTGATAGAATGAATGCTAACTTCACAGTAATAATTGGAGAGAATGAGTTAAAAAGTGGTAAGGCTACTGTTAGAAATATGAAAAATGGGATAGAGCAAGAAATTAAATTAGATAAGTTAGTAGAGAGTATTGAGAAGATGGTCTAAAGGAGGCATTATTTGTGTTAGGTAAATTAGATGGATTTGATCGCACACATAATTGTGGAAAATTAAATATTAATAATGAGAAAGATGAAGTATCAATTATGGGTTGGGTTCAAAAAAGAAGAGATCATGGTGGAGTTATTTTTATTGATGTAAGAGATCGTTCTGGTTTTGTCCAGGTGGTATTCAACCCAGACCTTAATAAAGAAGCTTTCAAGTTAGCGGAAGAATTGAGATCAGAATATGTAGTAGCAGTAAAAGGGTCTGTAAGAAAACGCCCTGAGGGAAATATTAATTATGAACTACCTACGGGTAGAGTAGAAATAGAAGGTCATGAATTAAGAATTTTAGATGAAGCCGATACTACCCCTTTTTTAATAGATAATAATGTGAATCCCGGTGAGAATTTAAGATTAAAGTATAGATATTTAGATTTAAGAAGACCTATGATGCGAGATATGATGGAACTAAGGCATAATGCTGTGAAAAAGACAAGAGATTTTCTTGATAAGAAAGATTTTTGGGAAATAGAAACTCCTCTTTTAACTAAAAGCACTCCAGAAGGAGCCAGGGATTATCTAGTTCCCAGCAGGATTAATCCCGGTCATTTTTATGCTTTGCCTCAATCACCACAATTATTTAAACAGTTACTAATGGTCTCTGGAATGGAGAGATACTTCCAAATTGCAAAATGTTTCCGAGATGAAGACTTAAGAGCGAATAGGCAGCCAGAATTTACTCAAATAGATATAGAAATGTCATTTATAACAAGAGAAGATATATTTGAATTAACTGAAAATTTATTAAGAAAAATATTTGCTTTAAAAGATATAGAATTACCTGAAGATGTTCCTGTAATGACATATCAAGAAGCTATTAATCTATACGGTTTAGATAAACCTGATTTAAGGTTTAATATGAAATTAAAAAATATTTCGGATATTGTTGAAGATAGTGATTTCAACATTTTTAGCAGTACAGTACAACAGGGTGGACAGGTTAAAGGTCTAAAAGTTAAAAATGGCTCGGATTTTTCAAGAAGCCAAATTGATGAACTTGAAGATTTTGTAAAATTATATGAGGCAAAAGGTTTAGTTTGGATCAAAATCAAAGAGGGTAAAATAAATTCACCTATTTCGAAATTTTTATCTGATAAAGAAATTTCACAGATTGTTGAAAGAATGGAAGGTCGATCTGGGGATTTAATGTTATTTGTAGCTGATAAACCTAAAGTTGTAGCTAACTCTCTGGGACAACTTAGAGTAAAACTAGGGGAAGAGTTAGATTTAATTGATGAGGATGAATATAAGTTTACATGGATTGTTAATTTTCCTTTATTTGAATATAATGAAGAGGATGAAAGGTATGTTGCAAAACACCATCCATTTACTGCACCATTATCTGAAGACATCGATAAATTGGAAGATAATTTAAATAATATAAAAGCTAATTCATATGATATTGTTTTAAATGGTGAAGAATTAGGTGGGGGAAGTATTAGAATTAACAATAAGCAACTTCAACATAAAATATTTGATGTAATGAACTTTACTGAAGAAGAGATTAAAAATAAATTTGGTTTTTTAATGGATGCTTTTGAATATGGGACCCCTCCTCACGGAGGAATCGCTTTAGGTCTTGATCGGATTATTATGATTTTAGGAAAAACAGACTCAATACGAAATGTTATTGCTTTTCCTAAAACGCAAAAGGCTACTTCTCCATTAACCAATGCACCTTCAACTGTAGAAAAAAAACAACTTAATGAACTTCATATAAATTTAATTGATTTAGATTGAAATACTAAAAACTTTATGGTAATATATAGTTAATGATAAAGTCTGCTTTGTTTGCCAGGGTTATAAGAAATTTTGACCAACATTCTTTGAAAGGGAGCCTGGTCTCTGTTTGCAGCGTATATGCCTCTTTAGAGGACATACAAACCAAATAGGAGGGCACCCACTTGGCGGTAAGGGATCAAAATTAAATGATACCAGCGGCACAGTGGGCTTCATTATTTCCCCGGTAAGGGGATTTTTTTATTTTAAAATATATAATTATTGTAGTATAATAATCTTAAGAGTTGAGTACTTTCAAGAAGAAAAGTGAAATAAGGAAGGATTATTTTGTTAATAGACAGGATCTATCGTTTAAAATTAAAAAAAGTGTCATAATAACTGATTAATTACATATGCATATCATAGAAAATAATCAAAAAGTTTTATGATTTTTATCTTTTAGAAACAAAGTTATATTCATAATTTAATTAAAAGAAGGTTGTCTGAGGATTATAAATATATTTGTTCCAGATAATGTTAATGAGATAAGACAAATGAAAATATTTAAAATAGAAAATTTTGATCAGAATTTAAAACGAGGATAATATAATATGTTAAAACCAAAAGAAGAATCAAAAAACAGAAATGGATAATGATCTATATATTATAGTAGTTCCAAGCTTTATATTTTCAAAGTAAGATTATAAGATAGGCTATAATGGGGATTATCATGTTATATTTTTAAGTCAGATTTCTAATAATATTGAAAGACTTGATGTTGTTTTTTCTGGATTTGTAGTTGGTAGTTTATCAGGGGATGACTACGATATACCAATTGATTTGATGGGGACTGAAAAAGAAACTATTTTTCTTTGAGGTGATATTTTGCCAAATCTTTTCGAAAATAAAAGTAATAATGAAAATACAAATAATAAGGAAGAACCTCTTGCTTATAGAATGAGGCCCAAAACTTTAGATGAAATATATGGCCAGGAAGATATAATGGGAGAAAATAAAATTTTAAGAAGAGCTATTAAATCAGATCAAATACAGTCCTTAATACTTTACGGGCCACCAGGTACAGGTAAAACAAGTATAGCCTCAGTTATTGCTGAAAATACAGATTCTGATTTCAAAGTATTAAATGCCGTTACATCAGGAGTTGGTGATATCAGAGATATTATCAAGGAGGCCCAAGAAAAAAAAGACCTTTATAATACTGGCACTATACTATTTATAGACGAGATTCACAGATTTAATAAGGCACAACAAGATGCTTTATTGCCTGCAGTTGAAAAAGGTATTGTTATTATGATAGGTGCTACTACTGAAAACCCATATTTTGAAGTAAACTCCCCATTATTATCTAGATCTAGAATATTTCAATTAAATCCATTGAAAAAAGAAAATATTATAGAAATTATTAAAGATGCATTAAATTCTAAAAAAGGTCTCCAGGATTATAATGTGAAGATTAGTTCTGATACAATTGACTATATTGCTGAAATCGCGAATGGAGATGCAAGAGTGGCTTTAAATACTCTAGAAGCTGCGGTCCTTACTACTCCGGTTAATAAAGAAGGCAAAATAATTCTAGACCATGATTTAATAATGAATTCAATACAAAAAAAATCTTTAAATTATGATAAAAGTGGTGATAATCATTATGACAATATTTCTGCATTAATTAAAAGTATGCGAGGTTCAGACCCAGATGCTGCTTTGTTCTGGCTGGCTAAAATGATTGAAGCAGGAGAAGATCCCAAATTTATAGCCAGAAGAATAGTGATTCATGCGGCTGAAGATGTAGGTTTAGCTGATCCTAGGGCCTTATTAATTGCAAGTGCGGCGTTTAATGCTGTAAATACAGTAGGGATGCCAGAAGCAAGAATCCCACTAGCAGAGGCTGTAATATACATTGCGAGTGCTCCTAAGAGTAATAGTGTAGTAAAGGCTATTGATAAAGCTCTTGAGTACATTAGAAGTAATCCTACCGGTACGGTTCCTTTACATTTAAGATCTTCTAACTATAGTGAAGTCCAAAATTTAGATAGTGAAGCTTCATATAAGTATCCTCATAGTTATGAAAATAATTATGTAGTACAGAGATATTTTCCTGAAGAGATTAAAGAACAAAATTTTCTTGAATGGAATAATTCGGGTGAAGAACAAAAAATCAAAAAATTTTTAGATAATCTCAAAAAGAAAAATAATAGCTAGTAAAGGTGATAATTGATGAAACGCAAAATTAAAATTCCTAAATCCTCTCTAGAAGTAAAAAATAAGGTTAAGGACAGTATATTTTGGGGCAATATCAAAAATGTAGATAATAAAAAAGAGGCAGAGGATTATATTAATAATATAAAAAACAAATATCACGATGCCAGTCATAATGTGAGTGCTTATGTAATATCGGGAGGAGAAGAAAATATAGAATGTTATGATGATGATGGGGAGCCTTCTATGTCTTCGGGTCCTCCAATCTTAAAAACTATCAAAGGAGCAGATTTAATTGATACAGTGGTAGTAGTAACTAGATATTTTGGAGGTACAGAATTAGGGATTGGAGGATTAATTAGAGCTTATGGAGATACAGCTAAAAAGGTAATAAATAAAGCTGGAATCAAAGAATTAAAGTTATATTATTATGTTAAAGTTAGTGGCAACTATAATAAAGTAGGGACAATATTGGGGCAGATAGAAGCATTTGATGGGAAAATAAAAAACACTAAATATAATAATGAGGGACTCAATGTATCTTTTTATTTAAGAGAAGAGATATTTGAAGAATTAGAAAATGTTTTAGTGGAAAAAACAGGAAATAATGTAGAAGTTGAAATAAATAAGAAATTATATTTGTGAAATTAATCTCTAATTGATATAATATGTAAAAAGTGTTAAAATATATTAAAGATGATATGTTTACTCATCAATGGAGGTTTTATAAAATGAAAGTATCAACTAGAGGTAGATATGGTTTAAGAGCAATGATAGAATTGTCTAAAAACGATAATTCAGGTGCTATTCCCCTAAGAATAATTGCGGAAAAACAAAAGATTTCTGAACAATATTTAGAACAGTTATTTGTTAATTTAAGAAATTCTGGTTTAGTCAAAAGTGTGAGGGGTGCAAATGGTGGTTATTTATTAAAGAAATCCGCTGAAGAAATCACTGTACGAGAAATACTTGTAGCGCTAGAAGGGCCAATAAGTATTGTTGATTGTGTTGAAGATGAATCTCTTTGTGACTTTAGTAATAAATGTGCTACTCATGAATTATGGATTGAATTAAGGGAACGAATTGAAGATTTGCTGGGTGGTATAACATTGGAGGATTTAAAACAAAGATCTTTACAGTTAGTAGAAGATGATTAAGTTAAGGAGATAAAAAATGGGAAAAGTGATAGTTGCAATGAGTGGTGGTGTTGATAGTTCGGTAGCTGCTGCTTATTTAAAGGAACAAGGTTATGAAGTAATAGGCGTAACATTTATAATGTTTTCGAAGCATGAAAAATTGAATGAAAAGGATAGAATTGCTGTTAATGATGCAAAAAATGTAGCTAGCCAAATTGGTATAGAACATTATATTGAAAATATTACTGAAGAATTTCAAAATGAAATAGTAAATGATTTTATTAATGAATATGAAAAGGCTCGCACTCCTAATCCTTGTGTTATATGTAACAGAAAGATTAAATTTAATTTTTTACTAGATAAAGTTAAAGAATTTAATGCCGAATTTATGGCTACAGGCCATTATGCTATAGTCGAACGCAATAATTCTAATAGAACTTTATTAAAAAAAGCTGTTGACCGCAATAAAGACCAATCGTATATGCTTTATAGAATGTCCCAAGACCAATTAGAGCACACACTTTTTCCAATGGGGAAATTCAAAAAAGAAAAAATAAGAGAAATGGCTAAAAAATATAAATTAAAGATACATGATAAGCCTGATAGCCAAGATATATGTTTTATTGAAAATGGAGACTATATTGATTTTTTAGAAAGTCAAGCTCATGATGTAGGAGAATCCGGTCCTATTATTGATATCAACGGTAATAAATTAGGTACACATTCTGGCCTTCATAAATATACCATTGGTCAAAGGAGAGGTTTAGGTATTTCTAAACCTTACCCATTATATGTAGTTGATTTAGATAGTGATAGTAACACAGTAGTTGTAGGTAAAAATGAAGATGTATTTCGGGATTCATTTTATATAGAAAAACCAAATTGGATATATTACAAAACATTAAATAAGCCCATTGTTGTAAATTGTAAAATAAGATATAATTCTTTTGAAAATGTTGCAACAGTATATCCAGAAGATAATAATATATTCAAAGTGGTATTTAAAGATAAACAAAGAGCTATAACTCCAGGACAATCTTCCGTTTTTTATAAAAACGATTATGTATTAGGTGGCGGAATAATAAAATAATAAATCATATTGTAAATTGATAATAATCTCTTGACATCAACCATTAAAACTGATAATATATAAAATGTCGCTGATGATTAGATGAGCAAAAAACGGACATTATTTAATATATTTTACCAGCTTTACTTTTGACTAATATTTGCATCAGTGATATACTATTAATGTTGCACTATAAAGCTTTAGAACCTTGAAAAGTGAACAGCAGACCCTGACAGTTTTGATTAAGTTTCAAGCAAGAATTTTTATAGCGAGCAAAGTTTTAAGCTATAGGAAACAACTTTTCATTAATTAAATGGAGAGTTTGATCCTGGCTCAGGACGAACGCTGGCGGCGTGCTTAACACATGCAAGTCGAGCGAGAAAGCTACCTTCGGGTAGTGATTAAAGCGGCGGACGGGTGAGTAACGCGTGAACAATCTGTCCCTAAATTGAGGATAACCTGATGAAAGTTGGGCTAATCCTGAATGATCTATAGTAGTGGCGACACGACTATAGCAAAGGTGGTTTTACCATTGTTTAGGGAGGAGTTCGCGTCGGATTAGCCAGCTGGTAAGGTAGAGGCTTACCAGGGCGACGATCCGTAGCTGGTCTGAGAGGACGATCAGCCACACTGGGACTGAGACACGGCCCAGACTCCTACGGGAGGCAGCAGTGGGGAATCTTTCGCAATGGACGCAAGTCTGACGAAGCAACGCCGCGTGAGTGAGGAAGGCCCTTTGGGTTGTAAAGCTCTGTTGCCGGGGAAGAAAG
>JAWOEZ010000085.1:0-37131 GCA_046482435.1 Halanaerobiales bacterium | reverse complement strand
CGCGAAATCCAGAAACTGGTAACTATGGTCCCTCATGGGATATGAGAGTACAATTACCTGTTGTTGATCAGGAATATAGTTTTGCTGATTTATCTGAGACAGAAGAATTTGCTAGTATGGGGTTATCTACCAACGAAGAAGGAGATGATATTGATAGTTTCTTTATTAGAGGTACGGAAGAGAAACCAATACAAAAAACAACTAGTTTTCCCTTACCAGAGTTAAGTGTCAATTTAGATAATGGGATTGATGAGCAAATTAACTCTGTTCCTATTCAAAATGGAAGTGAAGATAGAACAGTAGATACAATACCTTTTCCTTCAATGACATTAGGAAGTACTGGAAACACAATAAGTGTTGAAGTATATAACGCTGGCTCTAATTCCATTGATGATTTGACTATTGAAATTTGGGATAAAAATAGTAATGAGGATCAGCCCATAGATACAGTAAACTTTACAAACTTATCGGGTGAAAATGAGAAAGATTTAATATTAAATAATGCTAAAATAGAAAATGATGATTTTGAATTAAGGATTGCTTATGAACAATCATCAGGAGTTACTGAAGCTAACTTAAGTATAGCCGGAATGCAAGAAATCACAATTCAAAAGGTCGAAAATTTAGATGTGGGTGATGTAAGCAAACCTAACTTTGACGATATTTCAGTTGAAATGGGAATATTTGAAGAGATTAATGAGTATGATAGTAATCCGGCTGAATTGAAATTGGCTATTACACCTCCTTCTAGTATGAATATGGACTTTGTCTTCGATAGTCTTACACTTAGTGGTAATAGTTATGATGAAATACAAAATGATTATTATGTCTGGACTGGTACAACAATTCCACTAGGGACATTGTCAGCGAGCGGATCTTTGACTTTACCAGATGGTGGGATTAATTATGATGCTAGTGATTCAGCAGAAGTAGATGTTGTTATTAAAGGAGAAGCAGAAATCACTAAAGAAGAACAAATTTCTGAAGATATTTATGTAGAAAATGGAGATTTGGTATATGAAACACAGCCTAATGCAATAGAGATAACTCAGGAAGATATAGATACAATAAGAGAAGGTCAAATCAATCTAGAAGAAACTTATCTGCAGTCTACTATCAATAATCAAACCGATTTAGATTATGCAGCTGAAATATATATTAGTAGCAGTAGTGATGAAAGTATTCTTTATAACGAAGCAAATAAAGTTAGTGATAGTGATAGTTTACTTTATATTGAAGCAGGAGAAAATCCGACCAGAAGATTTCTCTTAAAAGATTCAATTGATAGAGTGGAAGAAGCCCTAACAGAAGGTAATGTTTACCTTGGATTTAAATTTATCACGGGTGATTTAGATCAAGACGGCGGAATAGATATCGAATTTTCTGACGAGGATTCATTAGATATTACAAGCTTTGTATCAGTTAAAGTAGGTATTAATCAATAGGGGGTGGTGTAAAAATGAAAAACAGGAAGATATTGATATTCGGTTTACTGATTATATTATTAACTTTTACATTTGCCAATGTACAAGCAAGTTCAAATATATATATTGAGGAAATGGAAGCTTTTAAATCAAATCCAGCTTTAAATACTACGGATAAGGAATATGAAATAGGTTTTAAAGGCTATGGTTTTTTAGGGAATAATGCAATTAACAGCGAATATTTAAATCAATACTTGAACGAAAGCAAAAAAGAAGAGATATTATCAAATGTTGGTAGTGATAACTTGGCTATCCTTGGCAATGGAGTTCAGAGTATTGAGTTCGGTTATCAGAATTATAGTGCATTTTATGGACTCGAAGAAAACGGATTAGCAACTCTATCTAAAGACGCTTTAGAACTGATATTGATAGGAAATGAAATTGGAAGAGAATACAGTTTTGATGGGACTAAAGGTGAATTGGCAGTTTATACTAAAGGAGGTATAAGTTACTCAAATTCTAGTTCAAAACTAGCTGAAAAAATGGATTCAAATAAGGTCCGACTTGGTTTTAATTTCGGATTACTTTCTGGCGCTATTGCAAAATATAATGGATCAGGTTCAATTACTACAAGTTATCAAAATATAATTACGGGTGCGGGCTCAATAAAAGCAGAGTATGCAGAAGTAGGAACGGGTTATGTTCTGGACTTTGGTATAAATACAGTGAGGGATGAAGATTTTTCATGGGGAGCATCCATTTCAAATATTGGATCAATTAGTTCTGATAGCGGCCGTTTTTATGAATATGAGTATGATCCTGATACACAAGAATTTACAGAAACAAAAGATCAACCACTGGATAAATTAGTATATAACTTACCAACAAAAATCAACTTTAATACTAGATACCAATGGAAGGAAAATACCACTCTTTATAATTCTTATACCATTACTAGTTATAGTAGTGGATATCAAGACCATCGTATTTCTGGGGCACTTGAATATAATATAATAAACTATTTACCGTTAAGTATTGGTACCACATATTCTGCATTACAAAATGATTTAATTTTCTCAGCAGGGGCTGAATTAAAATACAAGTCTATAAAAGTAAATCTTGCTTTTTCCGACCTTAAATATATATTCGGTGGTTCGAGAAGTATGTCTTTAGGTATTAGTACAAGTTTTAGTTTTTGATAGCTAAGTTTTATAATAATAAATTAAATAGTATGATCTTATACGATGTGGCCTTGCAAGGCTACATCGTTTTAAATGGTAAATATTCGTTTGGTAAAGAGTCAGCCATTAATATTTCCAAATGAAAAAGATATAAAAATTGTTAAGTCCTAATACAATAAGAAGTGAGATTAGTTGTAATTTCAAAAAATGATTGTTATAATATCATAAACATTAAATATAATTCAAATTCTTTTTTTGAAAGTCTATTTACTATTTTAGAGATTTTAAGGAGACTACAGATGGCTAATCATAATTTTTTCATGGAAGAAGCTCTAAAAGAAGCTAAAAAAGCATATGAGTTAAAAGAAGTCCCAATCGGTGCTGTAGTAGTATATCAAGATGAAATAATTGGGCGAGGATATAATAGGCGTGAAATTGATAGTGATCCTACTGCTCATGCTGAGATGATTGCTATTAAAGAAGCAGCTGAAGCATTAAATAATTGGCGTTTAGAAGAATGCTCCTTATATGTGACGGTTGAGCCCTGTTTAATGTGTGCGGGTGCAATGTTGAAGGCCAGAATCCAAAAAGTAGTTTATGGGGCCAAAAGTAAAAAAGATGGGGTTTCAGGTTCTTTAATGAATATACTACAGGATGATAGGTTAAACCATCAGGTAGATATAGTTTCAGGATTTAAAGCAGAAGAATGTAGTAATTTACTTAAAAATTTTTTTAAAGAGCTGAGAACACGGAAGGATGGGTGAGTCTGGCTTAAACCGCTCGACTCGAAATCGAGTAGGCCTTGTTTGCCTCGAGGGTTCGAATCCCTCTCCTTCCGCCAATATAAATATATATTTATATAGAATAATTATTTCCAACAACCTCCTATTTATTCAGTAATTAGGGGGGTTTTTTATTTTTATAAAAAATAATGAAATGGATTAATCGCTGATATAAATGGACTATAGTTCAATTAATTGATATAATTACATAATAAATATACAAAATAATTTATATTATAAATAAGTATTTAATTCATTAAAATAAAATTAAAGAAGTGCGAGATCTAATAAATATTGTTCAACAAGAAAAAAGAGTAGAGAGGAGTGGAACTGTGAATTACCCCGAAACTAAGAATATAAAAATACCGGAAAGTACCATAAACAAATGGCAGAAAATTGTAGATACTATAGCAGATTTGCTGAATGTACCTACTGCTTTGATTATGAAGGTAGAACCTCCGAATATCGAAGTGTTCAGAGCAAGCAATACAGAGGGTAATCCATACAATGTAGGAGATAAAGAAGAGTTGAGTGGCCTTTATTGTGAAACCGTTATCCTTAGTGATAAAAAGCTATTAGTCCCAAACGCCTTAAAAGATGAAAAATGGAAAGATAATCCTGATGTAGGACTTGGTATGATTTCTTATCTTGGTTTTCCAATAAAGTGGCCTGATGGAGATATTTTTGGGACTCTCTGTGTTTTAGATTCAAAAGAAAACAAATATAGTAGTAGATCAGAAAAAATTATTAAAGAGTTTAAAGATTTAATAGAGGCTCATCTAGCTTTAATATACAAAAATAAAGAACTGAGAGAACAAAAAAACAAGTTAAAAATTACACTTCAATCTATAGGAGATGGAGTTATCACTGCTGATTCCCAGGGAATAGTAACCAGAATGAATAATATGGCGGAGAAGTTAACAGGCTGGAAGTATGAAAATGCAAAAGGCAAAAGACTTGAGGAAGTATTTGAAATAGTGAGTGCGGAAACAGGAGTATCGGTAAAGAACCCGGTGGAAAAAGTACTGGAAAACGGGGAAATTGTGGGCCTAGCTAATGATACTACCCTAATTTCCAAAGATGGAACCAAAAGACAGATTGCTGATAGTGTTTCCCCTATTAGAAATAGTGAAGGAAAGATTATTGGTATAATACTAGTATTTAGTGATGTAACAGAGAAGTATGAGGCGAAGAGAAAATTAGAAAAATCTGAAGAGAGGTATAGAATTCTCTTCAATACTATGATAGAAGGCTGCCAGGTGATCAGTAAAGATTGGGAATACCTCTATATTAACGATTCGTTAGCTGAACAAACCAATTTACCCAAAGAAAAACTAATTGGTAATAAAATGTGGGAAGTTTTTCCCCAAATCAGAGATTCTGATATGTTTTCCGTATTGAAAAAAAGTATGGAAGAAAGAACAATAAAAGAAATTGAAAATAGTTTCAAATTACCTGAAGGAGAAAAATGTTTTCAACTAAGAATTTATCCGATTCCAGAAGGTATTTTTGTACTTTCTAAAGATATTACAAAGCGAGTAGAAGCTCGAAAAAAGCTAAAAAAAGAAAATGAGTGGTTAAAAGTTTTATATGAAAAGACTGATGATCCTATTGCAATTTTGGACCATCAACATCAGGTAATAGATATAAACAAGGCATTTGAAGATGTATTTAAATATTCCTTGGAAGAAATTGAAGGGCAAAATATGGATGAAGTTATGAATACAGGAAAAGAAGATACGGCTGATGGATCTCTTACTGAACAATTATTAAAAGGAAAAGAAGTGGAAAAAGAAGGCACTAGATATGATAAAAACGGGAATCCTGTAGAATGTATTATTGAAGGTATACCTGTAAAAGTAGATCAGGAATTAATCGGTGCTTATGCAATTTATAAAGATATCACGGAACGGAAAAAACGCGAAGAAAAAATTGAGTATATTGGTTATCATGATAATTTAACAGGACTATATAACAGGTCATTTCTGGAGACTGAGGTCGAACGTCTAGATGTTAAAAGGCAACTGCCGATCAGCATGATAATGGTGGACTTGAACGGTTTAAAGTTAATTAATGATTCCTATGGTCATAATACCGGGGACAAATTATTGATAAAAACGGCTGATATATTAGAAGAAATTTTCCGTGATGAAGATATAATTGCTCGCTGGGGCGGAGATGAGTTTGTTATTTTTTTAAACCAAACTGAAGAAAAAATAACCCAGAGCTTAGTTAAAAGAATTAAAGATTATGATGTGATGGTAAAATCAGAACAGGGAGATAGATTACCTTTATCATTAGCGGTTGGTTATGCGGTGAAAAGGGACCATTCGATGGATGTTCAAACTCTATTTAAAAAAGCAGAAGATATGATGTATAAAGATAAATTACTAGAAGATAAAAGTGTGAAAGTTCATATAGTAGAATCACTTTTAAAAACTTTGAAGCAAAAAAGCCAGGAAACAAATCAACATATTGAAAGAGTACGAGAGTTGGCTATTAAACTTGGGGAAAAGATCGGTCTTCCCACAGCTGATTTAGATAGACTTGCTCTCCTTGCCCTACTTCATGACATTGGTAAAACAGTTATTTCCGAAGAGATATTAAATAAACCGGATGACTTAACTGAAGAAGAATGGGAAGAAATCAAACAACATCCAAGTATAGGCTATAGAATCTGTTTAGAAGTAGAAGAATTTTCTCATATTGCTAATGAAATATTATCCCATCATGAACATTGGGATGGACAAGGTTATCCCAAAGGCTTGAAAGGTGATAAAATACCGATTTTAGCTCGTATAATAAGTATAGTGGATGCTTATGATATAATGACCCATCATAGATCATATAGCAGTGCTCACACAAAAGAAGAAGCTCTCGAAGAAATACAAAAAAATAAAGATGCGCAATTTGACCCGTTTTTAACTAAAGAGTTTATTGATATTCTAAAAAATAACTCAATCTAAAAAGTCCAAATCATAAGAATAAGCTTGAAAGGGGTATTTATTTTTTTATTGAATAAATAGACAAGGATATCTTTAATGAAAAAACAAATTTAAGGGTGCTAATATAGTTCCCTATTTGCAATTAAGATAGTTTAAATTAGGTTTATTATAAGACTATTGACTTTTTCTTTAGTCTTTTTTATTATTTTTAGATAATTTACTTTCACTCCTTGTTTCTTTTTTAAAACCTAAAGTTCATTCATTGATTGATAAGGTCAGTTAAAGGAGTTTATAATAAAATGGGAAAAAACAGTTATCAGCATAAAGATTTAATTGAAAATATGCCCACTGCTTTTGCCTATCATAAGGCTATTTATGATGAAAATAATAAACCTATCGACTATGTATTTTTAAAGGTAAATAATAAATTCGAGGAAATTACCGGTTTGAAACGTGCAGATGTTATTGATAAAAAGGCAACTGATGTTTTAGATAAGATAACTAATAGTGATTTTGATTGGATCCAATTTTATGGGGAGATTGCTTTAACTGGTAAGATTATAAATTTCGAAAAGTATTATGAGCCTTTAGGTAGATGGTATGAAGTTAAAGCATATAGTCAAGAAAAGGGTTATTTTGCGACAATTTTTAATGAGATAACTGAGAGAAAGAAAAAAGAAAAGGAATTAAAGAAGAAAACTAATAGATTAAATAACATTTTTAATAATACAGAGGATATCATTTGGTCTATCTCATGGCCAGATTTACAATTAAATTTTATCAGTAAAGCAGTAAAAGATATTTTTGGATATACAGTAGAAGAGATAAAAGAAGATCCTCTTTTATTAATAAAGATAACTCACTCTGATGATAAGATTATTCAGAAAAAAGCAATAAAAAAATTAGAAGAAGAAGGTTATACTGAAAGAGAGTTCCGAGTTATCTGCAAAGATGGTAGTATTAAATGGATATATGATAAAGGTAGTATGATTTATGACGAAAATAATAATCCGGTAAGAGTAGAGGGGATAATGAGAGATATAACTAAGAAAAAAACAACTAAAAGTAAATTAAAATATAGTCAGGAAATGTATGAAACTATTTTTAATTCAACCCCTATTGGAATTGTCATAGAGAATGAAAATGGAGATATCATAGGGGTTAATGATAGTGAATGTAAGATGACAGGTTATACAAAAGAAGAATTGGAAGGTAGTAATGTCATAGATAAATTTGTGCTACCAGAGGACCAAGAATCAGCAAAAAATAATATTAAAAATGTTTTAGAAGGACAAGATATTGAATTAGATATTAAAACTCCGAAGAAAAACGGAGAAATAGTTTATATGCATTTAAAAGAAACTAATATTACTTTCCCTGATGGTACCAAAGGTATAATTTCTATGCATTTAGATATTACTGATCGAAAAAGAAAAGAGGAAAAAATAAAAAAAGAAAGAAGAAAAATGGAAAACATTATAGAAGCTACCGAGGCAGGTACCTTTGAATGGAATGTGCAAACTGGTGAGACTATATTTAATGAAAAATGGGCAGAATTGATAGGTTATAAATTGGAGGAACTTTCTCCGACTTCTATTGAAACTTGGAAGAAGTTCACCCACCCTGATGATTTAGAAAAATGTGAAGAAATTTTAGAAAAACACTTTCAAGGAGTCATAGACCAATATAAAGTTGAAATAAGAATGGAACACAGAGAAGGCCATTGGATATGGGTACTCACCCAGGGTAAAGTTATTTCATGGACTGATGATGGGGAGCCTTTAAAAATGTTTGGCACACATTTGGATATTACGGAACGGAAAAAAAGAATTAAAGCCCTAGAGTCACAGCATAATTTTCAAAAAACGCTTGCAGATATTTCTTCTAAATTGATAGGTATAAACAATACTAACCTTGATTATGAAATTAATAACTGTTTAAAGAAGATGGGACGATTTTTTGAAGTAGATCGAAGTTATATATTTCAATTTTTTGATGATAAAGAATATGTCTCTAATACACATGAGTGGTCTGCAGTGGGAGTGAAATCTGAAAAAGAAAATTTACAAAATTTATCAGTTGATCTTCTTCCTTGGTTAATGGAAAAATTATATAGAAAAGAAGTCGTTAATGTTTTTAATGTGGAGCAATTATGTGAAGAGGCTAAAAGCGAAAAAGAGTTATTTCAAGAAGAAAATATTAAGTCAATAGTTATAGTGCCGATATTTATTAAAGATGAATTGTGGGGCTTTTTTGGTTTTGACTCAGTTAAAGAGAAAAAGAATTTTAATCAGGAAAAAATAAATAAACTAAATATAATTACTGATGTAATTACGAGTGCATTTTTACAATGTTTAAACATCAACAGGATTGAAAAATTAACTTATAAAGATAGTCTTACGGGGTTATATAATCGTAGATTTTTTGAAGAAGAAATGGAAAGATTAGATACAAAAAGACAATTACCAATAAGTATTATCATGGGCGATATAAATGGGTTAAAAATTATAAACGATAGTTATGGCCATAAAAAAGGTGATCAGATATTAGTAAAAATAGCTGGAATATTAAAAAATTCAATAAGAGAAGAGGATATTTTGGCTCGATGGGCAGGCGATGAATATATCATCCTTCTTCCTCATACCAAAAAAAGAAAAGCTCAAGAAATAGTTAGTAGAATAAAAAGAAAAAATAAAAATATTAGGAAAGAGGATATACCTATATCAATTGGAATGGGGGTAGCGACTAAAAGTAATATAGAAGAAAATATAAAGGTTATATTAGAAAAGGCTGATGATAATATGTATAAAAATAAATTATCAGAAAGTAAAAGTGCTAGTAATAAAATTGTCCGAAATTTACTCCATACCTTAGGTGCAAAAAGTTCAGAAACTGTGGAGCATGCGATGAGGATGAGCAATTTAGCCCATAATTTAGGGGAAAGACTAAATCTTTCAAATTCAGAATTAAATAGGTTGTCTTTAATTGCAACTCTGCACGATATAGGAAAAACTACTATATCTGAAGAGATATTGACTAAACCTGATAAATTAACAGAAAAAGAGTGGAAAATTATGAAAGAACACCCTGAAAAAGGCTATAAAATAGCATCAGCCTCTGATGACTTTGAAATAGTAGCAGAGGAAATACTCGCTCACCATGAACATTGGAATGGTTATGGATATCCTAATGGTCTAAAAGGTAAAGAAATACCGTATTTAGCACGAATCATATCTATTATTGATGCTTATGATGTTATGACCCATGAAAGGCCCTATAGTGAGGCAATATCCGAAGTAGAGGCTTTAACTGAGATAGAAAGATGTACTGGGGAACAGTTTGACCCTGTCTTAGCTAAAGAGTTTATTGAAATGCTGAAAAAATAACTCAAAAAAAATTCAAAATGACTCCTTTACTTATGGAATAATATATATTATAATGATAAAAGCTTGGAGGTCATACAAGTCTTAAATAAAGGCAAGGTATTTTTGTTTATTTAGTAAATATTTATTGGAGTTACCTATTTAAATTGTTTGTTCCTTTTTTTAAAAAAAGATGTAACAAAAAATATAATATTAATTATATGAAAAGCAGGGAGAGGTGTCCGAGTCTGGCTTAAGGAGCATGATTGGAGATCATGTGTAGGCCTTGTTGTTTACCGAGGGTTCGAATCCCTCCCTCTCCGCCATTAAATATAATATTATGACATAACATTTGGCCGTACTAAATGGGGGGGTAGCGGTACCCTGTAACCTGCAAGCCGCTATAGCAGGATTGAAGCTGAGCCGAGGGTTTTCTTTTTCAGGGTCAGGCCCTGGAAAGTGGTGTTGATGATCGGGTCTTGCGCAATGGAGCTTTACGAATTCCGTCAGGTCCGGGAGGAAGCAGCGGTAAGTAAATGTCTGCATGTGCCGCAAGGTTGCCTGGTTTGAGCTAACTGCTAGGGTAACGCCTGGGAAAGAAAATTCGAGGCCAGTGTACGGTCATTTTTTTATAATATAAAAAATAAGTGGTGAGAATATATTATGCCTTCCATATCTTTATACAGAAAATATAGACCACAAAAATTTAATGAAATAATAGGACAACCTGCTGTCACAAAAACGCTATTGAATGCGATCGAAAATGATAGGATTTCACATGCCTATTTATTCGCAGGTCCGCGCGGTACGGGTAAAACATCTACCGCTAAAGTTTTAGCAATGGCAGTTAACTGTCAGGATGAAGAAAGTGTTGAACCCTGTGGAGAATGTGCTTCCTGTAAAAGGATTAGTTCTGGTAATTCAATTGATGTAATTGAAATAGATGCAGCTTCTAATCGCGGAATAGATGAGATAAGAGAATTGAGGGAAAAAGTAAAATTTTATCCCGGGGAAGATAAATATAAAGTCTATATAATAGATGAGGTTCACATGTTAACTACTGGTGCTTTTAATGCACTTTTAAAAACTTTAGAAGAACCTCCTGATAATGTTATTTTTGTACTGGCAACGACTGAACCCCATAAAGTAATACCTACAATTATGTCCAGGTGTCAGAGGTTTGATTTTTCACTCATTTCTGAAAAGGAAATTGAAAATCATCTAGAGAATATTAGTAATAAAGAGGGTTTAGATTATGAAGTTGCTGCCCTGAATTTAATAGCTAGAAGTTCCCAGGGTGGTCTGCGGGATGCTTTAAGTATCTTAGACCAGGCGGTTTCCTATACTGGCGAAAACATTAAAACCAAAGTTATTGAAGAGATGTTGGGAAAAACATCCGGACAAGAACTTAAAGAATTAATGTTGAATATAAAAAATAAAGACACAAAAAAAGCAATTAATTTAATTAATGATATATTAGATCAAGGGAAAGATGTTGACAGGTTGATCGAAGACCTAAAAGAATACTGTAATCAACTCCTTTTAATAAAGGAATGTGGTATTAAAACCAATCTTGTTAAACTCCCGAAAGAGCGTTTAAAAGAGATGGATAAATTGGCTGCGGCTTTTTCTTTAAACAAATTAACAAAAATAGTTGATGTTTTAAATGAAATCAAAAATGAGATTGATCTAGGTGGTAATAGCCGGATAAATCTTGAAGTGGGCATCTTTAAATTAGCAGAGAAGATAAAGGAAGCAGATTTATCTAAAGAGGTTGAAAGCCTAAGAGAAAAGATAAATATGCTGGCAGAAAAGTTAGAAAATAAGAAGAGTATTTCAGAAACTGTTAGAAAACCGAAAGTTGAGGATCTTTCTCAAAAAGAGTCAGGACCTAGTGGGGATAAAGATGATATAGATAAAACTATTGAGACTGAAGAAAAAGATACCGAGCTTGAGACAGATCAAACTAAAAGTGGGATTACTTTAGAAGAAATTAAAAAGAACTGGAATCAACTCCTTGGAAATGTAAAGAGTGAAGATATAAGTATGCATGCAATTTTGGTTGAAGGAAAACCTTTAAAAGTAGTGAATAATAAAATATTTATTGGTTTTCCACCTGATAAGAATTTTCACCGGAAAAGGGCAGAAGAAAGGGAAGAATATATAGCCAGGTTTTTTTCAAATCAATTTTCAATTAACTCCATAATAGAAATTGTTTCTGAAGGTGAAATGGAGAAAACTGATTATGAAGATGAAACTGAAGATGTTAATAATAGTTCAGTACAAGATGAAGATACAAACTCGGGGGATATAAGTGCTGAAGAGGTAGCAAAGATGTTTGATGGAGAGATCATTGAGACTAACCCCGATATAATTTCAAATGAATAAAAATTACCTTAAGGAGGTTATTTTAATGAACATGAACAAACTTATGAAACAGGCTCAAAAAATGCAGGCTAAGATGTCAGAAGTAAAAGAAGAACTTGAAAATAAGACTTATGAGGCAGCTGCTGGTGGAGGTGCTGTTAAAGCATTAGTTAATGGGAAAAAAGAAGTTTTGGATTTACAGATTGATGAAGAAGCAGTAGACCCTGAAGACATTGAAATGTTAGAAGACCTAATTTTAGCTGCTGTTAATGAAGCAATGAGAGAAGCAACTGAAGAATTAAACGAAAAAATGGGACAGATGACCGGTGGAATGAATATGCCGGGGATGTTTTAAATGAAATATTATCCGGGGCCGGTGGGAAGGTTAATTGGTGAGTTGAGCAAATTACCCGGAATAGGTCAAAAAACTGCCCGCCGTTTATCATTTTATTTATTAGGCCGTTCTAAAAAAGAAGTCAAAAATCTTGCAGAAGCTATTATTGAGGCAAGGGAGAAGACAAAATACTGCTCAGTTTGTAATAATTTAACTGAAGAAGATCCTTGTGAATACTGTACTTCTGAAGAGCGGGATCAGAGTACAATTTGTGTGGTAGAAAGTCCCAAAGATGTTATTGCAATGGAAAGTACGGGGGAATATAACGGTCTATACCATGTTCTCCATGGAGCAATTTCTCCGATGGATGGGATTGGTCCTGATGAAATCAGGATAAAAAATCTCCTGCCAAGAATTAAAAAAGGTATAGATGAAGTTATAGTAGCAACCGATCCCAATGCTGAAGGGGATGCTACTGCGATGTATTTAGCAAAATTATTAAAACCTCTTGAGGTAGAGGTCACAAGAATTGCACACGGTTTACCGGTCGGAGGAGATCTTGAATTTGCGGATGAAATCACCTTGTCTAAAGCTTTAGAAGGAAGACGTGAAATTAAATATTAACTTCAAATAAACCTGAGGATAACAGATCCTGGGGTTTATTTTTATATCAAGTATTATATTTTTAGTGAGTTTAATATAAGGAACTAGTAAGTTTTTTGAGATCGAACAGTTTTCGTGCCTCAGTGAATTTGATAAAGAATAAATGTTCAAAAATAGCATAAAAGAGAGGTGAAAGAAATGGATGATAAGTTCAATAAGGTTGCCCTAACATTTGATGATGTGCTGCTGCAGCCTGCTAAGTCAGATGTTTTGCCCGGGGATGTCAATCTCAAGACAGAGTTGTCTGAAGAAATTACTTTGAATATTCCTGTTTTCAGTGCAGCTATGGATACAGTTACTGAATCCAGGCTAGCGATTGCTATTGCCCGTCAAGGAGGAATGGGAATTATCCATAAGAACATGTCTGTTCAAAAACAGGCTGATGAAGTAGATAAAGTAAAAAGGTCTGAGAGCGGTGTTATTGTCGACCCTTTTTCTTTAGCTCCTGATAATATGATTTATGAAGCTGAAGAATTAATGTCTAAATACCATATTTCAGGTGTACCAATTGTTGAGGAAAACAATAAACTAGTAGGGATCATAACAAACAGGGACTTAAGGTTTGAACAGGATTTTGATAGGCCGATTTCCGAAGTTATGACTAAAGAAGGTTTGGTTACTGCACCGGTTGGAACTACTGTAGAAGAGGCAAAATCAGCTCTTCAAGAACACAAAATAGAGAAGTTACCTCTGGTTGATGATGATTTTACTTTAAAAGGTTTGATTACAATTAAAGATATTGAAAAGGCTAAAAAATATCCCAACTCTGCCAAAGATGAAAATGGACAGCTTCTGGTAGGTGCAGCAGTTGGAGTTAGTAAGGATAACTTTAATCGGGTGAGGGCTTTATTTGAATCTGGAGTAGATGTAATAGTGGTGGATACTGCTCACGGTCACTCCACAAAAGTGCTCGATATTGTAAGCAAGATAAGAGAAAAGTTCCCTGAGCTAACTATAATCGCCGGGAATGTTGCTACTGCTGAAGCAACAAAAGCATTGATAAAAGCAGGTGCTGATATTATTAAAATAGGTGTCGGACCTGGTTCAATTTGTACGACCAGAGTTGTAGCCGGGGTAGGAGTACCTCAGATAACTGCTATAAATGAATCCGCTGAAATGGCTAAAAGATATGGTAAAACTGTTATAGCAGATGGTGGAATTAAATATTCAGGTGATATTGTGAAGGCTTTAGCTGCTGGAGCAGATGCTGTTATGGTAGGCAGCCTTTTGGCAGGAACCGAAGAAAGTCCCGGTGAACTTGAAATATATAAAGGACGTAGTTACAAGGTTTACCGCGGTATGGGTTCTGTAGATGCGATGAAAGAAGGTAGTAAAGATAGATATTTTCAAGATGAAGATCCTGAAAACAAAGTAGTACCAGAAGGGATCGAGGGGCGAGTTCCTTATAAAGGTAAATTATCTGAAACCATTTATCAATTAGTAGGGGGTATAAGATCTGGAATGGGATATTGTGGAACTATTGATATTCCTACTTTGCAAGAGGAGTCCGAATTTGTAAGGATTACCTCTGCGGGTTTAAAAGAAAGTCACCCTCACGATGTTGATATTACAAAAGAAGCACCTAACTATAGGATCGATAATAATTAGATGAATTGTTAAGGATTTAACAGCAAAGATCTATCCCACGTATTAGAATATTAGTTGAGTGCATATTTAAGAGGAGAGGATATCTATGTCTGATAATATTAAAAAAGAAAAGTTAATAATAATAGGAGGAGGGCCAGCCGGACTCACCTCAGCAATATATAGTGCTAGAGCTGGCTTAGAACCTTTAGTAATGAATGGTCCTGAGCCAGGCGGCCAGATTACATTAACTCCTGATTTAGAAAACTACCCTGGTTTTCCAGATGGAGTTGGCGGGTTTGAGTTGATGGAAAAAGTGACTGAACAAGCTCAAAAATTTGGAACAAGAATGGCTTTCGAAATAGTTGAGCGGGTTCAGTTCGAAGAGAAACCCTATATGATAGAAACGGATACTCAAAAGTATCAAGCAGAATCTGTAATAATAGCTACTGGTTCTGAGTCAAAACGTCTAGGATTATACAGAGAAGAAGAGCTAACAGGGAATGGTATTTCATATTGTGCTACCTGTGATGGTGCCTTCTTTAAAGGTAAAGAAGTTGCAGTCGTCGGGGGCGGTAATGTGGCAATAGAAGAAGCTGACTTTTTAACTAAGTTTGCTTCTAAAGTGTATTTAATTCACCGGCGTGATAAATTAAGAGGAGACCAGATATTGGCTGACCGGATAAAAGAAAATGATAAAGTTGAAATTCTTTGGAGTACCGAAGTTAAAGAATTAAAAGGGGATAATAATTTGTCTGGGATTGTTATTGAAAACAGCGAAAGAGATGAAATCAAAATTCTTGAAGATGTAAAGGGATTATTTATGGCAGTCGGTTATGATCCGAGAACTGATATTTTTAAAGGCCAGATCGAATTAGATCAAAAAAATTATATAATTACTGACAATAAGCAACGCACCAATAAAGAGGGAATATTTGCTGCGGGAGATGTCCAAGAACCCAACTTTAATCAGGTGATTGTTGCTGCTGGAACTGGAGCTAAAGCAGCCATGCAGGTTGATAAATATCTGATTGGTTACTAAAAAATAATTAAAAATTATTAAAAATCGCGGGTCGGCAATTAAATGCTGGCCTTTTTTTGATGTTAAGATAGGCAATTACTTAATTGAAATACCCTTATTAATATGATATTATTATTTCAGAAATGTAAGATGAGAGTTAAATGTTTAGAGAGGAGATATTCTGGATGGCAGGCTTTTTTATTACTTTTGAAGGTATCGAAGGTTCAGGCAAATCTACTCAAATTAAATTATTAACAGATAAGTTGAAGGAATTAGATTATAAAGTTGTTTTTACTAAGGAGCCTGGGGGTACAGAAATAGGCGAGAAGATAAGAAATATTCTCTTAGACCCTATTCATCATCGAATGGATGATAGAGCGGAAATACTTCTCTATGCTGCTGATAGAGCGCAACATGTTGTAGAAACAATAATTCCGGCAGTAGAGGAAGATAAAATTGTTATTTCAGATCGATATATAGATTCAAATATAGCTTATCAGGGACATGGTCGGGAACTCGATATGGAGATGGTAAGAAAAATTAATGAATGGGTTATTAGAAATTATTGGCCTGATTTGACAATCTTACTGGACTTGGATGTTAAAAAAGGCTTGCGAAGAGCTAGGGACTTAACTCCAGATAAGACGGGTGACCGTTTGGAAAGAGAGGTAATTGATTTCCACGAAAATGTTAGAAAAGGTTATTTAAAGATGGCTGAAAAATATGACAGATTTAAAGTTATCGATGCCAGTAGAGATTCTGAGATTGTTCATCAAGATATTTTAAGGGTGATTAAGGAGGAGTTATTATGAGTGGTGATGAAAGTAAGACCGTAAAAATGGTTATTGCCGTTGTACACGATCATGATGCTCATAATTTAATGGAGGCTTTAAGTAATTCGGAGTATAAGGCTACAAAAATGGCTACCACCGGTGGGTTCTTAAGAGAAGGGAATACTACTTTCATGATTGGAACCGATGAAGAACATATTGATGAAGTTCTTCAGATTATAAAAGATAATTGTGAAGCCCGGAAAAAAACAATTGCCCCGATGTCTCCAGTAGCAAATTCCATGGAAAGTTATTACTCCTTTCCCATGGATGTAAAAATTGGTGGGGCTACTGTCTTTATTATGGATGTAGAACAGTTTATAAAAATGTAAGCGATGTTAGGAGTTATTAATGAGTTTTAAAAATATACCCGGACAGTCCAAAACAAAAAGAATATTACAGGATACGATTAAAAAAGGTCGGATAAGTCATGCTTATTTATTTACCGGAAATAAAGGTTTGGGCAAATCTGAGATGGCTAGAGAATTTGCCCAGGCTATTTTTTGTGATAAAAATCTTTCAGAAGGTTGTGGTCAGTGTATAAGTTGCAAAAAATTCACACATGGTAATCACCCTGATTTTCAAGTTGTTAAGGTACAAGAAGACCACAAAAGTATATTGATCGATCAAATAAGAGAACTTCAGAAAGAAATAAGTTATAAACCATATGAGTCAGATTATAAAATATATATTATAGATGACGCAGCAAGAATGACAGAACAGGCTCAAAATAGTTTATTGAAAACTTTAGAAGAGCCACCAGAATATGCAATTATAATTTTAACTAATGAGGATAAAAATGATTTAATTTCAACAATAGTCTCCCGCTGCCAGGAAGTAAAGTTATATAACCAACCTGAAGATATTATAGAACGATATTTGCAGGAAGAGAAAAGTTTTGATAGAGAGGAAGCTTCTTTATATGCGACTCTGGCAAGAGGGAAATATAAAAAGGCGGTTAAACTAGCCCTAAAAGAAGGTTTTATAGATAAGAGAGAAAAAATAATTAATTTTATTATAAGTATTGATGAAAAAGATAACTTTGAGATTTATGATATTTCAGAAGAATTTAAAAAAATAAGTGAATCCGATTTTCCTTTATTCGAACTATTACTGAGTATATTTCGTGATATTTTGGTTTTAAAGCAAGATGGAACTGATGGTATTATTAACTTTGATTATCAAGAATTAATTGCAGACGCGGTTGATAAATTTAATATAGATGATATATTTGAACTAACTAACCACATAAATCTATATAAAGACTATTATTATAGAAATATTAAAAAAGAATTATTATTCGCCTCCTTATTATTCAAGATAAGGGCTAAAAAGCAAGTTAATTAGACAAAATATTATTATGTTCAAAGTTTAGGTTTTTAAATTAATCAAAGAGATTAGTTGATAATCTCTAATTATATAAAACGAGGAGTTAAAAAAATGGAAGAAGTTATTGGTGTAAGTTTCAAGAGAGCGGGGAAAATATATTATTTCAACCCCGATGATATAGAAGTAGAAATTGGGGATAAAGTTATCGTAGAAACCTCCCGAGGTATAGAGATGGGAGAGGTTGTAATTGAAAAGAAAAAAGTTGAAGAAGAAGAGATTGTCTCACCTTTAAAAAAGGTGATTAGGAAGGCTACTTTAAAAGATAAAGATCAAGATGAAAAAAATAAAGAACTTGAAGATGAAGCATATGATATTGCTTTAAA
The DNA here is from genome assembly GCA_046482435.1 of Halanaerobiales bacterium. Lineage (GTDB taxonomy): Bacteria > Bacillota > Halanaerobiia > Halanaerobiales > M55B127 > M55B127. The sequence continues at coordinate 18,926 of JAWOEZ010000085.1, read as the reverse complement.
AAAGATTAAAGAACATGGATTACCAATGAAACTAATTGATGTAGAATATACGTTTGATCACAATAAAGTAATATTTTACTTCACAGCTGATGGAAGAGTTGACTTTAGAGAACTAGTTAAGGATCTGGCCAGGGTCTTTAAGACCAGAATTGAATTACGTCAAATTGGAGTAAGGGATGAAGCTAAAATGGTCGGGGGCCTAGGTCCTTGCGGTCGAAGAACTTGTTGTGATACCTGGTTAAGAGACTTTGATCCTGTTTCTATTCAGTTAGCTAAAGACCAGGAGTTAGCTTTAAATCCAGCAAAAATTTCTGGATTATGTGGTAGATTGATGTGTTGTTTAAAATATGAAAATGAATACTATGAAGAAATAAAGAAAGAGATGCCCAATCAAGGCGAAAAAATAACTCTTACGAATGGTAGTAAGGTTACAGTTGTTGACAGAAATTTAATTCAGCAGGTGGTAAAATTTAAAAATAAAGATGGCGACATAATAAAATTTAGTTTAGAAGAAATAAAAAAGATAAAAGAAAAGAATTAGGAGCGATAGCTTATGGACCAAGAAATTTTAGAGGAACTAGCTTTGTTCCAGGAAAAGATTGAAGAGATCTCAATTAAATTTAAAAACTTAAAAGATATTACTTATAAATTATATAAAGAAAACGAAAAGTTAAAGAATGAGAATGATGAACTAAAATCAATTATTTTTAAAGAAGATGAAGAGAAAACCCCAAAAAGCAAGAATAATTTGGCTCTCCTTCATAACGAGGGCTTTCATATTTGTCACCTTAGTTTTGGTGAAAAGAGAAAAGGTGAATGCCTTTTCTGCTTAAGGTTGATTGAAGAAGACAGTAAATAGAAGGGAACTTGTTGTGGAAGAAATTCATTATCTAATTCCAGATAAATTAAAGATAATACAGAACGATGAGTATTTTAAATTCGGCACTGATTCAGTTTTATTGGCAAATTATGTAAAAGTAAGGGACAATGATAAAATCATTGATTTAGGCAGTGGTAGTGGGGTAATTCCACTGCTTTTAGCTTATAAAAATAACCCTGTACAAGTATATGGGCTGGAGTTGCAGCAGGCCCTTGTCAAAATGGCAAAAAGATCTGTAAAACTCAATAATTTAGAAGATAAGGTCAAGATTATGGAAGGCAATATAAAAAACGCAATGAATATCTTTGAGGATAATGAATTTGATATAGTAGTTACAAATCCACCTTATCGTCAACTTAATACCGGTAAGATAACCGAGAATAAGTATAAAGCTATCGCCAGACATGAAATTGAAGTTGCTATAGAAGAAATAATAAAAAGATCATCCCGGCTATTAAAGGCGGGAGGCAGTTTTTATTTAGTACACCTTACGAAAAGATTGCCGCAAATAATATGTTGTTTAAAAAACAATAATATTGAGCCGAAGGAAATGAGGTTGATTCAGGCCAGAACTAATAAAAATCCGGACCGCTTCCTTTTAAGAGGTATAATGGACGGTAATCCCGGCTTTGAAATCAAAAATAATATTGTTGAGTTTAAAGATGATAACGAGCAATATACTGATGAAGTCAAAAATATTTATGGGGTAGATTAGAATGAATCAAAAAGGCAAACTATATATCTGTGGGACCCCAATCGGTAATTTAGATGATATTACCTTCAGGGCAGTAAAAACATTAAAAAATGTGGATTTAATTGCAGCTGAAGATACGCGCAGAACTGATAAATTATTAAAACATTTTAAGATAGACAATAGGTTAACAAGTTACCATGAACATAATGAACGTGAAAAATCTAAAAGATTAGTCTCAACATTAAATGATGGTTATGATATTGCTTTAGTTTCCGATGCAGGCATGCCGGGCATTTCTGACCCCGGCTTAATTTTAGTAGAAAAAGCTATTGAAAATAATATAGAGATAATTCCGATTCCCGGACCAACTGCTTTAATCTCTGCTTTGGTAGTTTCTGGGTTACCCACGGATCGCTTTACCTTCTATGGTTTTGTACCCCGCAAAGGTAGGGATAGAGAAGAATTTATTGAGCAAATAGTAAAGTCAGAAGAAACTACGATATTTTATGAATCTCCTTACAGAATTAAAAAGATCTATAAGGAATTACAAGATACAATACCGGAACGTTATTCAGCTTTAATTAGAGAAATAACTAAAGTTCATGAAGAAAAAGTATATGGTACAATTAAAGAAGTCTATGAGAAAATTACAGATAGAGAAATCAAAGGGGAGATTGTCGTGGTAGTTGAAGGCAGAGAAAAGGAGTCACCAGATAAAGAAAGCTGGACAGATATAAGTATTTTAGAACATGTCCGGTTATTTATGGATAACGGTTATACTAAAAAAGAAGCTATAAAAAAAGTTGCTGAACTAAGAGAGATTCGAAAGAAAAAAGTTTATCAAGAAGCTATTCAAATTAATGTAAATAGATAAAGGAGAAAGGATGATACATATGGGAGAAGAAGAGAAAACTTATTATGTAACTACACCTATATACTATCCTAGTGATCGCCTGCACATAGGTCATGCTTATACAACAGTCGCTGCTGACAGTATTACTAGATATAAAAAGTTACAGGGTTTTGATACCATGTTTTTAACAGGTTCTGACGAACATGGACAGAAAATTGAAAGAAGTGCAAAAGAATCTGATAAAGAACCTAAAAAGTATGTAGACCAAATAGTTAAAACTTTCAAGGAACTATGGAGTGCTTTAGGTATAGAATATGATTATTTTATTCGAACTACTGAAGAAAGACATGAAAAAGTGGTGCAAAAAATATTTCAAAAACTTTATGATAAAGGAGATATATATAAAGGTCATTATGAAGGTTGGTACTGCACCCCCGATGAAACCTTTTGGACCGAAAGACAGATTGGAGAAGAAAAAGTTTGTCCCGATTGTGGAAGACCGGTTGAATGGGTTGAAGAAGAAAGTTATTTCTTTAAAATGAGCAAATATGCTGACAGATTATTACAGCATATCAAAGATAATCCGGAGTTTATCCAGCCCGAATCAAGAAAAAATGAAATGATAAGCTTCATTGAACAGGGTCTTGATGATTTAAGTGTGTCCAGGACCACTTTTGATTGGGGAGTTCCCGTACCGATTGATGATGACCATGTGATATATGTTTGGATAGATGCATTAAGTAATTATATTACTGCAATTGGCTATCAAACTGATGAAAAAAACTTCAATAAATATTGGCCTGCGGACCTTCATATTGTAGGTAAAGATATTTTACGCTTCCATACAATAATTTGGCCGATCATCCTGATGGCTTTAAATCTGCCACTACCTAAACAAGTTTTCGGGCATGGTTGGCTATTAAGTGAATCCGGTAAAATGTCAAAATCAAGGGGTAATGTTGTTGACCCTATGGAATTAATCGATGATTTTGGTGTGGACCCTATAAGATACTACCTTCTAAGAGAGGTTCCGTTTGGAACGGATGGTACCTATTCTACAGAAGCTCTAATTCAGAGAATTAATTCTGATTTGGCTAATGATTTGGGTAATTTATTAAACAGAACTGTTAGTATGGTAGAACAGTATTTTGAAGGAGTAATTCCTGAAGCTTCTGATTATAATGAGGTAGATCAAGATCTAATTAATAAAGGATTGGAAACGGTTCAGAGGGTAGAAGAAGATATGGATGATTTGAAGTATACTCATGCTTTAGAAAATCTTTGGAATTTTGTCCGGAGAACAAATAAGTACATAGATCAAACTCAACCCTGGATTTTAGGTAGAGAAAAAGATAATGATAAAAGACTGGGTACGGTCTTATATAACTTATTAGAATCCCTTAGAATGATCGCTGTAATGTTAAAACCTTTCATGGTGGACACCCCCTATGAAATGGGACGGCAAATAGGTGATGAGACACAGATTAGAGAAGCCGATTGGTCCAATCTAAAATGGGGGCAATTAAAAACTAATATAGAGGTTAATAAGTCTGAACCGATTTTCCCAAGAATTGATGTTGAGGAATATTTCGACAAAAAACAAAAAAAGGAGCAGGAGAAAACTATGACTAACGAGAACAATAATAATAAGGAAAACTTAGTGAATTTTAAAACTTTCCAAGAGTTAGATTTAAGAGTTGCCGAAATAATAGAAGCTGACAGAATTGAAAATAGCAATAAACTGATTAAACTCCAGGTGAAATTAAAAAATGAAAAAAGGCAATTAGTAGCTGGAATCGCTAAACACTACGATACCGATGAATTAATGGGCAAAAAGATTGTGATAGTAGCTAACTTAGAACCAGCTAAGATATTTGGCGTTAAGTCAGATGGAATGATTTTAGCAGGATCTGATCAAGATGAACTTGCATTAATTACTCCAGAAAGACCAATATCTAATGGAAGTAAAGTGAAATAATTATCCAACAGGGGGTAAAAACATGAAAGATAGAGACTCAATACCGGCAGCAACGATTGAAAGATTGCCTCTATATTACCGCTGTCTTGATAAACTTTCAACATTTGAAGAAACAGAAGTTGTATCTTCAAAAAATTTAGGTGGTAAACTAGGAATACCTTCTACTCAAGTAAGAAAAGACCTTTCCTATTACGGAGAATTTGGAAGACGGGGTGTAGGTTACAATGTGAAAGAGCTTAAAAGGTCTATCGGTAAAATCTTAGGAGTAGATAAAAAATGGCCCGCTGTTTTAATTGGGGCTGGGAACTTAGGTAGAGCATTAATTAATTATGCAGGCTTTAGTAAGATGGGCTTGGAAATTACAGATATTTTTGATAATGATTTAAATAAAATTGGTAACAGGGTTGGAAGTATGAAAGTTAAAAATGTTAATAAAATAGATCAAACAATACAAGAAAAATGTATTAATTTAGGAATTATAACTGTACCGGCCGATGCCGCTCAGGATGTAGTAGATGAATTAGTAGAATACGGTGTTAAAGCTATTTGGAATTTTTCTCCTACTCGCTTATATGTTCCTGACAATATTTTTGTTAGGAACGAAGACCTCGCAGTTGGCATCGTCAGCCTTATCTATCATTTAAGCTGGCAGATGGAAAATGAAGAAGAAACTAATTAAAATATAGTTATTTTATAATTAGTGTTTTAAGGGTAGGGTTGTTTATGAGTGTTATACTTTTAAATAAGCTCTATCCTTTATTATTTTAAATTAATTACAGTTTTAGATTGAGGTGATTTTGTGGGAATAGAAGTTTCAGTTCTTTCCAGCGGCAGTTCAGGTAATTCTATATATATAAATGATGGGAAAAACAATTTTTTAATAGATGCTGGGTTGAGCGGAAAAAAATTAATAAAAAGATTAAAGAAAATTGACGCGACACCAGAGGAATTAGATGGTATTTTAATAACACATGAACATAAAGACCATATCAAAGGAGTCGGTATCTTATCGCGCAGGTTAGATATTCCAATTTATGCTAATCAGGAGACCTGGGCGGTTTGTGAAAGTGTACTTGGTAAATTAAAAGATAAGAATATAAAGAGTTTTAATAGTGACTTTAGCTTTGGTAATTTTGATATTAGACCTATTGATATTTCTCATGATGCCCGGGCACCAGTTGCATATGTAGTATATCGAAATAATAAAAAGATGGTATTTGCTACAGATCTAGGTTATATAAACGAAGAATTAATGAAAGAACTTACAGATATAGATTTTTTATTATTGGAGTCGAACCACGATATAGATATGTTAATGTCGGGGAATTATCCCAGGTTTTTAAAGAGGAGGATCAGAGGGGATAAAGGGCACTTGTCCAATGATGCTGCTGCTCAGATCCTTCCTGAATTGATTAATGGAAGATGTCCTCAGGTATTATTGGGACACTTAAGTCAGGAAAACAATAATCCCAAAGTAGCTTATTTGACAGTTGAAAATATTTTAAAGGCAAAGGGTCTAGTAGTGGATAAAGATTTAAAATTAGACCTGACATATCAACATAAACCGACTAGGATATATACGATTAAATAAATTTTATGGGTGGGATAAAGATGGATATTATCTTAATTTCTGTTGGCAAGATTAAAGAAGCTTATCTAACAGAGGGATTACAGGATTATATTGATAGAATTAAACATTATAGCAAGTTGGAATTAGTAGAAGTTGATCCGGAAAAAAGCAAACATAAGATTAACGATGCACAGATTAAGAGGATTAAAGATGAAGAAGGTAAAAGGATTATAGATAAAATACCTGAAGGTAAAAATTATATAATTAGCCTTGATAGAGAAGGTAAACCCGTCACCTCTGAAGGTTTAGCAAGATCAATAAAAAATTTACAGGTGAGGGGCCACAGTAAGATTACTTTTATAATTGGTGGTTCACACGGACTCAGTCAAGAAGTTTTAGACAAATCAGATTACAAGATGTCGCTTTCTCATTTAACTTTTACTCATCAGATGAGTCGGTTAATATTATTAGAACAACTTTATAGGGCCTTTAAAATATTAAATAATGAGCCCTATCATAAATAAAAAGATTTTATTTGCCCTCCCATGGAGGGCTTTACTTATTTATAATAAGATATTTGGTTAATTAAAACCTTGACAAAGGGAATATTTTACCCTATAATAAAACTGACCGGTCAGTATTATTTTATGCTATAATTCCGGGGGGTAGGATATATGGAAGCAGTATATAAATTAGTTAAAAAGTATTCAGTAACGATAATTATTATAGTACTCCTGTTAACCCTAATCATGGGTTATTTTGCTTTTCAGATTGATATTGAGGCCGGGATAAAGGATATGTTACCTGAGAGTAATCCTGTAGTTGAAAAATTTGATGATGTATCTGAAACATTCGGCAGTATAACATATACGGCAATCATGTTAGAGGATGAAAATATTCTAGATTATGATACCCTACAAAAGATAGAGTCAATGACAGCGGAATTCCATGAAATTGAGAATGTATCAGATATAAAGAGCATTATTAATATCAAGGATATTCAGAGTGAAGCTGACGGGATAATTGTCGAGGAATATATTGAAGATATTCCTGAAAAAGATAGTGAGTTAGATGATCTGAAGAAGACTTTGAAGAATCAAGAGCAATATGTAGGTAAATTTTATACAGAAGATTTTAAAAATACTATGATGATAGTAAATTTCGAAGAGGCAGAAAAACAGGAGGTTGTAGTTAATAAGCTAAAAGATATTATAGCAGATTATGAAGGTCCTGAAAAAATGTATATGGCGGGAATGCCTGTCATGGCTACAAATGCCAATGAGTATATGAAAAGAGATATAAGACATTTATTCCCCTTTGTAATTGCTGCGATAATAGCAATTTTATATATCTCATTTAGGAAAATAAATGGAGTAATACTACCTATTTCAACGGTTTTAATAAGTGTGATTTGGTCTTTGGGTATTCAAAAACTTTTAGGTAAATCTTTATCAATAATAAGTACTGTTTTACCTGTTTTATTGGTCAGTGTGGGTAGTGCTTATGCTATTCATATTGTAGCAAGGTATTATGAAGAACTGGATAATGGTGGAGATAGTGAAATGGCAGTTAAAAAAGCCATCAACCAAGTTGGATTAGCTGTTACGATGGCCGGGGGGACCACCATGATTGGATTTGGTTCTCTTTTCTTCTCAGATCTGGCGATTATCAAGGATTTTGCCCTGGGAATTACAATCGGGGTTGGTATTGCTTTACTTACTTCCTTGTTTTTTATACCCTCCGTATTAATTAAGCTAGATGGAAATAGCATTAAAAAAAGTGAAGGGGAAAACAAAACAGTCCAGAAATTTTTTGAAGGCATAAAAAATATTGCCTTTAATAGAAGACCTATAATGCTTATTGTGGTAGCGATTTTAATAATAGTTTCACTGATTGCTATACCTCAACTAAGAACCGAATCTAATTATATATCGTATTTCAAAAAAGGTACAGAAACTAGAACCGCTACTGAATTAATAGATGAAAAATTTGGGGGGAGTCAATCCATAGAGGTAGTAGTCAACGGTAATATTAAAAACCCGGAACTATTGGAGAAGATGAGAGACTTTCAAGAAGAGGTTAAAGAACTCTCGCTTATTAATAATACTTATTCGATGGTGAATATTTTTAGAGAAGAAAATGCTGCCCTTGAAGAGGGAGAAGGAAATAAAGTTATACCAACAACAAGAAATCAAATTGCCCAATACTTACTGTTATTAGAAATGTCTGATCAGGAAATGATAAGTAACTTTTTAACCTTCGATTATAATACCAGCAGGATACAAATGACAATAGAAACAACTAGTTCCAGCCGTCAAAAGGCTGTGATAGGTGATATAGAAAAGTTAATAGACAAACATTTTGGTGATGATTATGAAGTTCAACTGACTGGAATTCCTAGTATTACTAATGAGGTGACTAGGTTAATAGTAAGAGGCCAAATTAAAAGCCTTATCTCTGCAGTTATCTTCACGTTTATTATAACTTCAATATTGTTGAAGTCTCTGAAAGGAGGGCTTTTGACAACGACCCCAATTGCTTTAACAGTATTATTTAACTTCGGACTTATGGGTCTGTTCGGTATAAATCTAGATATTGCTACTGTCATGATTGCTAGTATTGCAATTGGGATTGGTGTTGATTATAGCATTCATATTTATACAAGATATCAGGAAGAAAAAGATTTGGGTTACAGCCTTAAAGAAGCTTTAAAAACTTCTATACAGACGGTAGGAAGAGCTAATCTGTATAATGCATCAGCTGTAATAGCTGGATTTGGTGTTGTTCTCTTTTCTTCATTTCCACCTTTAGTTAGATTTGGAGGTTTAACAGCAATTACTATGGTCGTGTCATTTATTGGGGCATTAATTATTCTACCAGTATTAATCTTATCTACGAACAAAGTAGTTAATGGAGAAAATAATCTGACAGATAAATTAAAAAAATAAATACCAATTCTAAGGAGGGATAAACAGATGGAAAGATTTTTATCAGTTGCGGTAGTAATTTTAGGGATAACTGTTTTAATCTTATCTTCGAATGCAATGGCCTTAGATGGAGAAGAAATTATAAATAAAGTAGACGATACTTTAAAAGCAGATACCAGGCAATCAGAGATCCAGATGATTATAATTAACGAGAATGAGCAAGAAAGAGAGCGGACAATAGAAATTTTCAGCAAGGGTGAAGGGAAAGGATTAATTGAATTCCTTGCTCCGGCCGATGTAGAAGGCACCAGCTTTCTTACCTTAGAAGAAAACGGCGATGAGAATATGTGGTTGTATTTACCAACGGTAGGTAATGTTAGGAAAATAGCCTCACACATGAAAACCGGAAGCTTTATGGGGACTGATTTCTCATATAATGATATAAGTGTAATAGGAGGAAGTAGTTACCAAGATGATTATGATTCCAGCCTCGAAGAAGAAGTAACTTATCAAGATGATCAGTGTTTTCTATTGGAAACAGTTCCCACCAAAGAGGAAATAGGTTATTCTAAAATGAAAATGTGGGTTAGAAAAGAAGATTATATACCCCTTAAACTAGAGTTTTATGATGAAGAGCAAGAATTATTGAAAATAATGGAAAACTCTAATATTGAAAGCATTGATCAGCATTTAACTCCTCAGAAAATCACTATGGAAAATGTTCAGGAGGGGACTAAAACTATTCTCAGATTAGAGGAAGTAGAATATGATGTTGAAATTCCGGACAATATATTTACTACCAGGTATATAGAGAGAGAAAATTAATCTTGGTCTCCTTTAAATTAAAATTGCAAAAGGAGTGATCTTGAGATGAAAAAGGTTATTAGCTTGTTAACTATTGCTTTACTTTTAGTAAATGTTCCCGGGTTAGCACTTGAAGCTAATGATATTGGAATTAGTGGTGAAGCCAGCCAAGATATTATTTATAGTAATCAAACCGAAAGCTGGAGAGGTATATCAAAACTAGATTTAGAAATAGATAGAAGTTTTGGTGTTGATAAGTACTTATATATAAATCCAGAATTTAATATCAAATATGATGAAAGCAATCATTTTTCTGATTTAAAGATAGATCTAGATCAAGCATATTTTGATCTATATTTAGAGAATACCGACCTTCGGGTTGGTAAACAAAAGATAAATTGGGGTACTGCCTATGAATTCAATCCTACTGACATGATTAATCCTTATGATTTAACTGCAGAAGATCCTTTAGAATCAAAAACAGGAGTTAGTGCAGTTAAAAGCAGATATTATTTTAATCCAAGTACCTCTCTGGCTGGCTTAGTTGTAACAGATTTTGAAGAAAGTTCTGTCCCAGTCCCTATCAAATCAAATATGATAACTGAGATAAAAGATAATTACACCGAATTGTTATTATCTCAAGGTATTTCACCTACTAGTATAGAAGCTACTCTTAATAACAACTTATTTATCAACGAAACAGAACCTGAAATTGATAGTTTAGGAAAAATGGAATATGCATTAAACTTGACCAAAAGAAATGTAAAAGGATACGATCTTTCTGTAAGTTACTTTAACGGTTATGAAGATCTACCTTCAATTACATCCGACCTAGAAGCAGTAGGTGAGGAATTAGTTATAATAAGTAATGAATATGAGACTAACGGTAGTTCAAATCAAACAGCAAAACTAAATATAGGTTACAAAGAAACACAGGGGATAGGATTAAATGCTATCGGTTCTATTTCAGAAGTAGGAGTTTGGTCAGAACTAAATTACCAATATAATGAGGATGATGAACAAACCCTGGATGTTGTGGTAGGAAGTGACTATACATTTGATAATAACTTATATACAGTCGGGCAATTAATTCACCGCTCTTACACAGATTATATAATAGAGCGAGAAGATATGAACTATTTATTACTCCACGGTGATAAACCTTTCAGACAAATACACCAACTTAATGCCAATCTGATTTATGATCTGGATAATAATAACTATCTATTAAATCCGGAGATAAACTTATCACTTGGAAATAATTTGAACCTAGATATAGGTACAACTATAACCGATGAGGATAATAAAGCTACAGGGTATTCAGTATTCAACATGATGAGCGAAGAAAAAACGTATTTTGAATTATCATATAGTTTCTAGGTCCGAGAAAGCGAGATTTAATTAAGGGGCTCAGTTAAAAGCTGAGCCCCTTAATTATTTGATTGCCTTGTATATTTAAAGTTAAGGGGGGAAGTCTTAATTTTGCTGTTTCTGGTTCGGTAAACGAATTCAACAGAGCCCTGGAAGTGATTAAAGAAATAATCGAAGGCAAATTAAAGCTCAAATTAAATTCAGATAAAACGGTGGTTACAAACTTTGGGGAAGGTTTTACCTTTCTGGGTTATGAATTTAAATACAGTCAGTATAAAAGTCCCCGTTAAAAAGCTTTAAAGAAATTCAAAGCTTAAACAAGAGGCTACAAGATGCTAACAAGCCTGGGAAGTTAAAAGATTAATTCCTAAGTTGAATCCAGTTATTAGAGGCTGGTCCTCCTCTATTAACATATTTTAATATTAACTTTATACTAAAATAATGTTACAATAATTAAAACATCAGGGAATATAATATAGAGAAAAGGTGGTAGAAAATAATGGATAGACCAAACTGGGATCAATATTTTATGGAAATGGCGGAATTGGCAGCAAAACGGGCTACCTGTTTGAGACGCAAGGTGGGAGCAGTTTTAGTAAAGGATAAGAGGATATTGGCAACTGGATATAATGGAGCCCCCAAAAATCTACCTCATTGTGAGGAAACTGGATGTTTAAGAAAACAAAAAAATGTTCCAAGTGGACAAAGGCACGAGATCTGTCGTGGAATTCATGCCGAACAAAACTTAATAGCACAATCAGCAATTCACGGTGTTAAGTCCGAAGGTGCAACTGTTTATTGTACCAACCAACCCTGTAGTATCTGTACTAAGTTACTAATCAATGCGGGTATAAAAAGAATTTATTATAAGAAACCGTATGAGGATGAATTCACAAAAAGGATCTTAGAACAGTCCAATATTATCTATAAAGAAATAAAGTTTCTTACTTGATTAGCAGTTAATGAAAGTCCTTTAATAATATGTTATACTTTTCATAAAGAAAATGAATCAGATATTATTATAGAAAAAGGGGTTGATTACAATTAAAACGAAATTAGAATGGGAAGAAAACTTAAAGTTTAATGCAGAAAGCGGTGCTGGGCATAATATTTCAATAGGAGGAGATGAAACTACAACTAGCCCGTTGGAGTTACTGTTGATCGGACTAGGTGGCTGTACTGGAATTGATCTGGTATTAATTCTAGAGAAAATGAAAGCAGAAATTGAAGACTTTGATATCGATATTGAGGCTGAAAGAGCTGACAAGCATCCAAAAAGATTTGAAAAAATTCACCTAAAATATTATTTTAAAGGTAAGAATTTGGTTGAAAAAAAGGTTGAAAAAGCAATAGACCTTTCTGAAAATAAATACTGTTCCGCTTCAGCTTCATTAAATGCCGAAATCAGATCTTCCTATGAAATAGAGCATACCGATTAAATTATCCAACTATGATTTATAATAACATTTAAATAAAAGTAAACTTATTGAGCAGGGTAAGGCTTTTTAATGGCCTACCCTTTTTTATTTTTATTAAAAAATATAGTTAATTGGGAGGATATTATTAAATTATATTGAATATATATAACAAGTATTAAATATTATTTAATAAAAGTGTTCTAATATTAAATTTTGTTTAACCAAAAAAGGAGGGAAAAGATGATAGATTTAGAGCTTAATGAAGAACAATTGGAAAGAACGATTGAAAGGGCTAGAGAGAAAAATATCATAATGCCCACTTTTGAACAGATGAAAAATCCTGAATTAATACCGGATGAGATTAAAGAAAAATTGCAAGACATTGGCCTTTGGGATATAAACTCATATAATCTATTCAGAACCACCTGGAAAAATGAACCTAAAAAAGAAGGCGGCTTATATGACGGGGTAAATTATTTAGAATTACCTTCTGAACTAACGGGGGTAAACGCTAGGATTATTGGATTAGTAGGTAAGTGGTTTCCAACTGGAGCTCATAAAGTAGGAGCTACATATGGTTGTTTGGTTCCACGCTTAATAACAGGTCAGTTTGATCCTACCTATCATAAAGCTATTTGGCCTTCAACTGGGAATTACTGTAGAGGGGGAGCATATAACTCAGAACTTTTAGCATGTGATTCAATTGCTATTTTACCGGAAGAGATGAGTAATGAAAGATTTGAATGGTTATCAAAAGTAGCAGGAGAGGTTATCGCTACTCCAGGTAGTGAAAGTAATGTCAAGGAGATATTCGATAAAACCTGGGAATTAAGAGAAGCCAGAGAAAATGTGGTGGCTTTTAATCAGTTTGAGGAATTTGGTAATCATCTATGGCATTATGAAGTAACCGGTAGTGCTATGGAAGAAGTATTAGAAGAAATAATGGGTCAAGACGAAAGGTTTGCAGGGGTAACTTTAACTTCAGGATCTGCTGGTACATTGGGTTCTGGAGACTATCTTAAAGAAAGATATCCCAATAGTAAACTTGCAGCAGGCGAAGCTCTTCAGTGTCCAACCTTATTAAATAATGGTTTCGGAGCTCACCGGATAGAGGGTATAGGTGATAAACATGTACCCTGGATTCATAATGTAAAAAATACAGATATGGTTATAGCTGTAGATGATGAGGACAGCATGGGTTTAGTAAGATTATTTAATGAACCTGCAGGCCATCAGTATCTCAAAGAAGAATTGGGCCTTGCTCAAACATTTATAGACAAACTTGATTTGATGGGCATTTCTGGGGTAGCAAATATGATTTCAGCTATTAAATTTGCTAAATATTATGAGCTAGATCAAGATGATGTTATCCTGACCGTCTTTACTGATTCTATGGAACTCTACCAGTCAAGGTTAGAAGAGATGGAAGAAAAATATGGGGAATATGAAAAGATCGATGCAGCTGTGGATTACCATTCCCATCTAAAAGCTCTTTCTACAGATTATCTAGAGGAATTAACATATGAAAGTAGGAAAAGAATCCATAATCTAAAATATTATACCTGGATTGAACAACAAGGTAAAGATACAGAGGAATTGAATGCCCAGTGGTATGATTACGAAAATTATTGGGGTACGATTCATAATATGACAGATCAAATTGATGAACTTATTAAAGAATTCAATGAAAAAGTAGGATTATTAGGAAATCTCTAATAAAGTCTAAGAAGGTGTTAAAAATGGAATATGTTAAAAATTTAAAATGTACTAACTGTGGTGAAACTTATGAAGCAGTTCCAAATAAGTATTTATGTGATAAATGTGATGATAAAGGTATTTTAGATGTGCAGTATAAGTATGGAAAAATAAAAAAAGAATGGACTAAAGAAGAACTAAAAGAAAATCCAGAACAATCAATATGGAGATACCTTCCCTTGATACCCGTTGAAAAGGATAGCAAAAGGCCAAATATAAGAATCGGGCATACACCGCTTTATAACTCTGAAGCAATGGGTAAAAAGTTAGGGCTGAATAACTTGATAATAAAGGATGATGGGTTGAACCCAACCGGTTCACTCAAAGACCGTGCCTCTGCGATTGCCGCTGTAAAGGCTATAGAGGCCAATGCTAACACGGTAGCTTGTTCTTCAACTGGTAATGCAGCTTCTTCCCTGGCAGGTAATATTGCTGCTATGGAAGCAGATATGAAGGCCATTATTTTTGTGCCCGAACGAGCACCAGCCGGCAAAGTAGCCCAATTATTAATCTATGGGGCTGAAGTTGTTTCTGTACAAGACTCCTATGAAGCAGCCTATTATCTTTCAGATAAAGCAATTAAAAAATGGGGTTGGTATAATAGAAATGCTGCCATTAACCCTTATTTGGTAGAAGGTAAAAAAACTGCAGTATTAGAAATGGCAGAACAGTTAGAATGGGAAATGCCGGACTGGGTTGTCTTTTCAGTCGGGGATGGATGCACTATAGCAGGAGCATATAAAGGGCTATATGATTTAAAACAGGTTGGTTTTACTGATAAAATACCTAAATTGCTTGGGGTACAGGCGAAAGGATGTGCACCGATTACTAAGGCATTTAAAACCGGTAATGATTTGGAAGTGACTGATGAGGATACGTTAGCAGATAGTATAGCTGTTGGTAGTCCTCGCAACTTCAATAAAGCATTGAATGCTGTTAAAAATTCTTATGGCGAAATGATAAATGTAAGTGATGAATCTATTTTAGAAATGATGAGAATATTGGGCAGTACTACTGGTATTTTCGGTGAACCAGCGGGTGTAACCGGACTGGCCGGAATAAAAAAAGCAGTTGATGAGGGATTAATTTCCCAGCACGAAACTGTTGCGGTTGTAATTACTGGGAACGGTTTAAAAGATCCTTCAAATGCCAGGAAAGCTGCTGGAGATTTAATTGAAATTAAAGCTGACCTGGATAAATTAGAACAGATTTTTGGTGAAAAGGGGGTTATCTAAAGATGTCAGCGAATATGAAAATGGGAAAAAAAATAAGAAATATTAGAAAAACTCAGGATTTAAGCTTATCTGCTCTGGCCAAAAAAATTGGTAAAACTTCAAGTTATTTAAGCCAGGTGGAAAGAGGACTGGCAGAACCCTCTATCACTGCACTTAGAGAGATTTCAAAAGCCTTAAATGTTCCGATCTTTTACTTCCTGGTTGAAGATCAAAAACATAATGCTGTAGTAAGGAAAGAGGATAGAAAAGTATTAAAATTTCCCGGCTCTAATTTAAGTTTTGAGTTAATATCACCTGACTTAGAGCATGAGATAGAAATGATCGAAGCAAGATTAGAACCAGGTGCTAGTACTTTAGATAAACCGCTATCTCATAATGGGGAAGAAGTGAGTATTGTTATCCAGGGAAAAATGGAAATTACCATCGGTAGTGAAAGTTATCAATTAAATGAGGGCGACAGTATTTATTATAATGCCAGCCTACCCCATAAGATTACCAATGTGGGTCAGAAAGATCTTGTATTTATTTCTGCAATTACTCCACCGAATTTTTAATAACTTATAAATAATGGAGGTAGTAAACAATGAGAGATTTTTCGAAAATTTTGGAACAGGCTGAAAAATACCGGCCTGATATTTCTAAATTTTTAAGAGATATGATTGCTCTCCCTAGTGAGAGTTGTGAGGAGAAAGATGTCATTTTAAGGATTAAAGAAGAAATGGAGAAAGTCGGTTTTGATAAAGTTGAAATTGATGAGATGGGAAATGTCTTGGGATATATTGGGCATGGTGACCATTTAATAGCGATGGATGCCCATATAGATACTGTAGGTGTAGGTGATAAAAGTCTTTGGGATTATGATCCTTATGAAGGTTATGAGGACGACGAGATTATAATCGGAAGAGGTGCCAGTGACCAGGAAGGTGGAATGGCTTCTATGGTCTATGCTGGTAAGATAATAAAGGATCTTGGTTTAGAAGATGATTATACCTTGTTAATAACAGGAACTGTCCAGGAAGAGGATTGTGATGGGCTCTGTTGGCATTACATGATAGAGGAAGAGGAAATAAGGCCTGAATTTGTTGTGATTACAGAACCGTCTTCCTGTAATATTTATAGAGGCCATAGAGGGAGAATGGAAATTAAGGTTACGACTCATGGAGTAAGCTGTCATGGTTCTGCGCCCGAGCGCGGAGAAAATGCGATTTACAAAATGGCCCCCATCATTAATGAACTGAAAGCCCTTAATGAAAACCTAAAATATGATGAGTTTTTAGGAAAAGGGACCTTAGCAGTATCTGAAATATTTTTTAGCTCACCTTCAAGATGTGCAGTTGCTGACGGTTGTTCGATTTCTATAGACAGAAGATTAACTGCTGGAGAAACCTGGGGATTTGCCTTACAGCAAATTAGAAATTTACCTGCGGTTAAAGAAGCAGAGGCAGAAGTTGAAATGTATGAATATGAAAGACCTTCTTATACGGGATTAACTTATCCTATTGAATCATATTATCCAACCTGGGTTATTGAAGAAGATCACCCACTCTGTAATTCGGCAGTAGATTCATATCAGAACCTTTTCGAAGAAGAACCGCTTGTCGATAAATGGACATTTTCAACAAATGGAGTTTCAATAATGGGTAGACATGGAATTCCCTGTATAGGATTTGGACCGGGGCATGAGGATCAGGCACATGCGCCTAATGAAAGAACCTGGAAAGATGAATTGGTAGAAGCTGCAGCTTTTTATGCAGCAGTTCCAACTACTTATGTAAAAAAATATATGAATAAGATGCCAGAAAAGACCGAAAATATTGTTGAATAATATAAGGGGGAAGAAAAAGATGAAAACTATTTTTAGAGGGAAACACTTTATTACATTACAAGATTGGGCAAAGGAAGAACTAGATACTTTATTAGAGGTTTCTTTTGAGTTGAAGAGAAAATTTGCTATGGGAATTGATACCCCATATTTGAATAATAAGACGGGTATGTTAATGTTCTTTGAACAGTCAACCAGAACTAGAAATTCAATGGAATCAGGGCTAGCACAATTAGGTGGCCATGCCAATTTTTTGGATACTTCTACAATGCAAGTATCTCATGGTGAAGTAGCTAAAGATACAGCGATTATTCTTTCTAGATATGGTCATATGTTGGCCTGCCGTAATTGTGAATGGGAAATCGGGAATCAATATTTAACTAGTCTAGCCCAATATTCTACAGTACCAGTTTTAAGTCTGCAGGATGACCTTTATCATCCAATGCAGGGGGTTGCAGATCTAATGACCATAATGGAAAAAAGAGAAAAACCCAGAAAGTTGAAAGTTTCAATTATATGGGCTTATGCAACAAGTCATAAAAAGCCTATTTCAGTGCCAGTAACTCAATCTCTGCTATTCCCAAGATTTGGGATGGATGTAACTCTAGCATATCCAGCAGGATATGACCTACCTGATTGGGTAATTGAACAGGCCAGAGAAAATGCTGAGAAACACGGTGGGTCCTTTAAGATAACACATGATATGGAAGTAGCTTATACTGATGCAGATGTAGTTATTCCTAAAAACTGGGGCAGCTGGGTTACAGACCAAAGTGAAGAAGTTATCGATGAAAAGCTAGAATCATATAAAGACTGGAAGTGTACTGAAGAGATGCTGGAAATGGCTACTGATGATGTTATGTATATGCATGCTCTACCTGCTGATAGAGGTAATGAGGTAGAGGATTCTGTAATTGACGGTCCCCATTCTATAGTTTATGATGAAGCAGAAAATAGATTGCATACTGCTAAAGCAGTTATGGCATTAACTATGGGGGGCAAATAATAAGTTAGACAGAAAAACAAAGAAACAAAGCTGAGTTACAGTGGTTAAAATCATTACTTAGCAATAGCCTTCATTGTGCCTAATTTTAAGTTTTTACCCAATCTATTAGGAATTCAACAAAAAATATGAATTAGAGAAGAGCCCAAGTGGGA
This sequence comes from Halanaerobiales bacterium, assembly GCA_046482435.1. Taxonomy (GTDB): domain Bacteria; phylum Bacillota; class Halanaerobiia; order Halanaerobiales; family M55B127; genus M55B127. Next base: position 461 of record JAWOEZ010000085.1, on the reverse strand, counting down.
GAGATAATCCCTTTAGGCTTTTAACAAAGCTTAGCCATGTTTGCAGGTAAAATTATACCACCTATAATTATCGCAGGAGCAGCTGAATCAGCCTTTTTTGTCAAGAATGTAGTATTAGGGGGAGCAAGATTCGCCTTATTTGGTATGGTCGCTAATTCCGGTATAAAGATTGTAGTTAGGAAGAAAGAGCAAAGAACCCACCCTTTTTTAAATGGGTGATGAATTTGCTCGGTTTTAATCTATCGATACCATATGTAACACCGAAAAAAATGTTATATTTTACTTTATAACTTACTATTGATACACTATGTGTAAGAAAGGTGGTAAGTTATGAGTAATAAAAATAATTTGGTTCATGCTAGAACTTGTGTTTATAATGTTGGATATCATATTATTTTTACAACCAAATACCGCAAACAGGTTTTTAAAGATAAAATCGAATCTAGACTTAAAGAAATTTT
>JAWOEZ010000065.1:0-14308 GCA_046482435.1 Halanaerobiales bacterium | reverse complement strand
ATTCCCACTTTTCTTGTCTCTCTACTTTTCCTGGCTCGATCCAGGCTGCTTTTCTGATGTTTTTCATCACGAATTTTTCTGCATTATCTACCTGTTTGTGAGCCGGGCCTGAGAATTCATCCATGTAGTAAATCTTTTATCAGGTGTTAAAACTACAAAATATACAGAACCTAAATCTGGTTCTTCTATTTTAAAGAAATTCTTAATTTTGACTCGACGAAAGGGAATAAAGATGTTATACTATACCTGGACATTGGCAAGACCTCCTTTATTTTATTAGAGTGATTTCTATTTAAATTGAGGGAGGTTTTTTGTCAATGTCCTTTTTTTCTACCAACGGATTACGAGAAGAACCAAAAAAGTATACAATTGGCACTTTAGAGGGTAAGTCCAATCGGTTAGAAGGTGAATTGAGCTTACCCTGGGGAGTAAGGTATCAATCTAACTCCCTTAGTTCCCAAATTGAATGGAATCCTAGACCTTTTAAGAGTCGGGGTCTTTTAGTGTAATATCAATTTGGAAGATAGGCTTAAACTATTAAGAATCCTCGCTTTTGAGAACAGGATGGGGCGGGTAGTAGGTCAAAGAAAGGGAATATAATAATTTTAGTTAATATATAAATAAAGCTAAAAAATGAGTTATGCTTTGAACAAAAAAATATAATGTGACTTTATAAATCTACAATGATATCTTGTTTCTCAAATTAATTGCGCAAGGGAGGTAGTAAGATGAAGGTAAATCAAATTTACATCAATTATGGAGATAAGGCAAGAAAAATGATAAAAGAATTATTGGCAGAAATCAAAATAGAAACTGATTTGAATAAGAATCATTTAATTGCACTTAAACCTAATTTAATCAATGCCACCAGATCACAGAATGGAGCAACAACAGATCCAGAACTTGTTAAAGGGATAATTGAGTATCTAAAAAACAAGGGTTTTAAAAATATAATTATTATGGAAGGCTCCTGGGTTGGTGAAGATACAAATAAAGTATTTCAATATTGTGGTTATAAAGAACTTTCACAAAAATATGAAGTCCCTTTATACAACCTACAAAAAGATCATTATATAACTAAAACTTACAATAATATAGATATAGAAATCGCAGCAACGGCTCTTAAAGCTGATTATATAATTAATCTTCCGGTTCTTAAGGGACATTCTCAGACTAAGATCACTTGTGCGCTTAAAAACTTAAAAGGCTGTATTTCTAATAGTGAAAAAAGGAAGTTTCACAGACAGGGTTTACATAAGCCCATTGCTTATTTAAATAAACTTTTAAGACAAGATTTAATAATTGTAGATGGGATTTACGGTGATTTAGATTTTGAAGAAGGTGGAAATCCTGTAAAGATGAATAGATTAATGGCTGCTAAAGATCCGGTTTTAATTGACAGTTATCTAGCAGATTTAATGGGATATTCTTCCGCTGAGGTTCAGTATATAGAAATAGCTAATCAAATTGGTTTAGGTAAAAAAGATTGGAAGCAAGCTGAAATAAGAGAACTAAATCAAAAACAAACGGTAAAAATAGATTATCCTACCGGGAAAATAAAAAAATATGCTGATAAAATTAAAGCTAAAGAAGTTTGTTCAGCTTGTTATGGTAGTTTAATACTTGCCCTTAAAAGGCTCGATAAAAAAGGGAAGCTTGAAGATCTGACGGAACCAATCAAAATAGGTCAGGGTTATCAGGGTGAAAAATTTTCAAATATAGGAATCGGGAATTGTTGTCAGGGGGCAGAGGCATATATTGAAGGATGTCCGCCCCATACCAAAAAGATCATGGATTTTTTATTAAAAAGAAATAAATGAAGATAATCAAGTTTTTATAAAATAGATGACTTTAAATTATATTATCAAAGAGGAATATGTGGGTCTTTCTATAATTATAATAATAGATATATATTTAGATAGAAGGGGTGTATAAAATGAATAGAGAGCAAGCTGAAATAATGAGAAATGGTGATGGGTTTATTGCAGCACTTGATCAGAGTGATCGTAGTACTCCAAAAGCCTTAGCCAAGTACGGAATAACAGAAGACGAATATGACAGCAAAGAAGAAATGATGGAACTTGTTCACGCCATGAGAACCCGTATTATTACTAGTCCTGCTTTTAATTCCGACCGTATCCTTGCAGCTCTTTTATTTAATCATACTGTAAAAAACAAAATTGAAGGCAAACTGACAGGGGATTATCTATGGGAGGAAAGAGGAGTTATACCTTTCTTAAAGATAGACAAAGGTATGAGAGAGGAAGAAGATGGAGTTAAATTAATGAAATCCATAACAGACTTGGAGGAGAAACTAGAGTTAGCTCAGGAAACAAAGATGTTTGGCACCAAAATGCGTTCATTTGTTACAAGTGCAAATCCCGATGGTATTAGGAAACTAATTGATCAACAATTTGAATTTGCCAAAAGTATTATTGATAATGACTTAGTTCCTATTGTAGAGCCGGAGATAGATATTTATAGTGAAGATAAAGGAAGATCAGAGCAGTTGATGAAAAAAGAAATTTTAAAACGACTCAATCAGCTATCTGAAGATAAAGAAGTAATACTAAAGCTTTCTTTGCCGGATCAGGATGGCTTCTATTCTGATCTTATAGAACATCCTAATGTTATGAGAGTAGCAGCTCTATCTGGCGGCTATAGCCGTGAAGAAGCTGTAGATCTATTATCACGTAATCCAGGTATGATTGCTAGTTATTCACGTGCTCTTCATGAAGGTTTAAAAGCAGACCAAACAGATCGAGAATTTAATAATACTATTGCTAATTCAATTGAAGCAATATATGAAGCTTCAATGACTTAAAAAGAAATATTTGAATTAAAAGTAAAGTAAATAAAGTAGTTAAAGTAAGGTTTCTAAAAATAGATAGTATAATTTAAAGACCGGGGCTTAAGACCCCGGTTTTTAATATATGCAGTTTTAAATCTAAAATAGTTATTAGAGAAGGAATTTGACTTAAAAACATGAAACCATTATAAGAGAAACTTGGAAAAAAATAATAGAAAGTCAAGCAAGAACTTTGATTACCTGCTTTATAAATTATGAGTTATAAAAGCAGAATATAGTGGGTTGTAGAAAGCTATGTTTTTTAATTTGAAAATTTAGCATATCTGGTAAAGATAAAAAGAGTATATATTTGAGAATAAATACCTATCCTTGCAGGGAGGTAATAAGCCGATTATGTATAATTATTAATATATGATATATAATAACGGTATGTTTTAAAGGAGGAGCTGGGAATGAAAACTTCCAAAGTATATTATATTCCTGTAGTCCTACTCTTATTATTAATATTATTAACTGGTTGTAGTTCTAATGGCCAAATAAGCTATTATAATATTAAAGGAACAATAACTACTGAAGGATTTAATAATCCAATCGAAAATGCTGAGGTTACAATAGAGGATAAATCTACGCATACAAACCAAGATGGTAATTACAGTATAAAGGAAATTAGTAAAGGGACTCATACTTGGGAAGTTTCTCATGAAAGATACAATGATCATTCTGAAGAAATTATAATTGATAATGATAAAATTATAAATACTAGTTTATCATTGCAAACTTCTGATGTTAGTGTGAGGGGGACGATCAATATTTATAATAGTTCGGAAAGTTACAATTTAGAAAATGTTGAAACAGAGAGTTATAATAAAGATCTAGAATCTCAAGTATCAACGACCAGTACAGATAATAAATATAAAAAAGGCGAAATAATAGTAAATTTCAAAACTTCCGTAACCAACAATGGAGTTCGTAAATTTGAAAATGATAAAGGATTAAATAGAATTAAGTCTCTCAATATAAAAAATAATAATATTAAAATTTATAAATTACCGAAAAATCAAGGAGTTTTAAAAGCAGTTGAGAAGTTTAATGAATCAAAGAATGTTAAGTGGGCAGAACCTAATTATATATATAGTTTAACTTTTAAACCAGATGATGAATATTATTATAGGCAATGGGGTAATCGCAGAGTTAACTTAGAAGCTGCTTGGGATATTGTCAATGAAAGCACAAATTTTGAAGTTGCGGTTATCGATACTGGTATTATCCCAGACCATGAAGATCTTGAGGCAAATATAAATTTCACAGATGGAAAGGATTTTGTAGATGGTGATAATGAACCAATAGATCAATCAACAGGTTATAGCCATGGAACCCATGTTAGTGGGATCATTGGAGCTGTGGGAGATAATGAAATAGGTGTAGCCGGGGTTACCTGGGACACAGAATTACTACCCATCAGAGTATTTGATAACAATGATTCAGCAAGCTCAGAGGTAGTAGCAGAAGCAATTGATTATGCTGTAGAAAAAGATGTTGATATTATAAATATGAGTTTTGCGGGCACAAATAAAAGCTCCACAATACATGAAGCAATAAAGAATGCTTACAACCGGGATATAATTATGGTGGCTGCGGCTGGTAATGAGGGTGATAATGAAGTTCAATATCCTGCCCGTCATTCTGAAACTATTGCAGTGGGAGCAACTGATATAAATAATAATATAACTGATTATTCAAATACAGGATCTAATTTAGATTTAGTAGCTCCTGGTGGTAATGAGTATGGTGAAATATGGAGTACATCGGGTATTAATAAAGACTATATATATTTAAGTGGGACTTCAATGGCTGCACCTTATGTAAGTGGAGTAGCAGCCTTATTATTAGCTAATGGTGTTAGACCTACAAATATAAGGGACAGGTTGACTTCTACAGCAGTAGATCTTTGGAAAACTGGGAAAGATGATATTTATGGTTATGGGTTAGTGGATGCCTATGGAGCCCTTCTAAATCAGGAGTTGAAAAGACCATATGTTTTTGCTGCTTCTAAAGAAAATGGAACTTTTAAGTTAAAAAGCGAATTAATTACAATGAATAAAGATGGCACCTATAAACTAGATGAAGTTGCTTCAGAAAAATTATATATTATAGCTTGGAGAGATGTTGATGGAGATCAAATAATCGATGAAGGAGATTATTACGGGGAATATGAGACCGCAATTGACATCAGAGAAGGATGTACTTACAATAATATAGACATAGATATGTTTTACATTCCTCATGAGGATGATACTAATATTGAGATAAATGGTTTAATAGAAGTTGAGAATATGTAGAATAGGGAAGTGATAAAATGAGAAAGTTATATTTAATCATTGTGGTTATTATTATCCTTATCTCATTTAACTCGATGGTATTAGGGGCTGATTTTAAAGTAGGTACTCATAATATTGATTTTGATATTACCCCCCATGACTTAGAAGATAATAGTTATATACCTATCGATCAATTAAAAGATATGGAAAGTTTTTATTTTGGAGAAGTAAATAATGATAAGTATCTGATAATATATAAAAATAATTTCTATATGTTTACCTTTGATAATAATGTGGTAAAATCAAGTGAAGGAAATATCCAACTTGAATATAATCCCCTGCAAATAAATGATCATGTTTTAGTCCCGATTGAATTTGTAAAGATAATTTTTAAGGATGAAATAGAAATGAATGCTAAAACAAGTAATAATAAGTTAGAGTTAAGCTTAAATATGGAAGAAAATAAGATTAACAAAAACGATAAATTGGTTTTGGAGATAAATATTTTAAACCAGACTAAAGAAAAAATCACCTTAGAATTTAGTTCAAGTCAGAAGTATAATATTATTATAAAAGATCAAAAAGGGAAAATAGTCTATGATTGGGCAGAAAATAAAATGTTTACTCAAGCATTTGAAAGAAAAGAAATAAAAGCTAATAGTTCCCTAGAATTTGAAGAAGTGCTTGATTTATCAAAATTAAAAAGCGGAGAATATCTTATAGAAGTTAGCATAGTTGCCGAAAATTATGAAATTAAAAGTAAAACTAAAAAAATTACTTTAAAATAATATAATAGATAAGTTATAATAAACTACTGGTCAATTATGAGGGGTTTTAATGAAGAAAAAGCATATAAAACTTTTAGACAAGTACATAATAAAAGAAATAACGTATCCTTTTATATACTCTGTTATTATAATTACTATTATATTACTTGGTAATTATTTGTTTCAGTTAACAGATTTGATAATAGTAAAAGATGTACCTATTTATCTCGTTTTGAAATTATTATTATATAATTTACCGGATATTATAGTTAGAACTTTTCCTATAGCCATCTTATTTGCAACAATGACAGGTATAGGGAGATTAAATAGGGAAAACGAGCTTACTGCTTTTAGAATGGGGGGAGTAAGTTTATACCGACTTATTATCCCGGTTTTAATAATCGGTATCTTAATTAGTGGATTAACTTTATATTTCAATGAACAAGTGGTACCTTGGGCAAACCACAGGGCCAAAAATATTATAAGAACTACAGTACTAAAGGAGAATATGCCCAATACGAGAGAAGAAGTATTTTTCAAAGGACCTAAAGGTAGACTCTTTTATGTAAAAGAATATAATGAAGAAAACGAAACACTAAATAATATAACAATATATAATATAAAATCAGATAAAAAAGAGACTAAATTTCCGGAAGTAATTACCGCTAAAAGAGGAAATATTAAAGAAAATGTCTGGGTATTACAAAATGGTATAATTCATGAATACAATGAAGAAGGGAGTATTATACTAGAAAGCCAGTTTAATGAGATGAAATTTCAACTCACCGAAGAAATGAAAGAAATATATGGTAATCAAAAAACTACTGATGAAATGAGCCGGGCAGAACTAGCAAAAAATATTAAACTTTTTAAAGAAAGCGGGATTAGTGTTCATTCTTTATTAGTTGATTATCATCTTAAATTAGCCCAACCTTTAGTAGCTTTTATATTTGTTCTGATAGCTGTACCCTTAAGTTTAACCAATAAAGAAAGTAAAGCGGTTAATATAACATTTACAATTATTATAATATTTTTCTATTATTTAATATTATCTGTCTGTAGATCATTGGGAAGAAATGAAATATTACCGCCCTTATTAGCAGCCTGGCTTCCTAATATTATATTTTTCAGCTTAGGTATCTTCATATTATTTTGGAAGGAATCATTGAGAAAGCTATTATTTAAGTTTCTACCTGGATTATTTATTATTTTTCTAGTAATGTTTTCTGCTTTTTCTATGAATAGTGTTAAAGCTGCTGAGGAACTAAATATTAATAGTGATTCGATTAGTTATAATGAAAAATTAAATATGGTTAGAATCGAAGGTAATGTAAATGGAAAATACAAAAATATTTACATAAAATCAGACCTGATAAATATTAAGATGGAAGGAGAAAGTAATAAACTATTTGAAAAGGCTGAAAATATTGAACTGCTTCCCGGACAAATTACTGGTTGTGATTTTGAAAAGCCCCATTACTATTTTGATGCAAAGAGAGTTGAGATTACCCCGGGAGAACATCTTAAAGCCTATCATGTTATTTTCAGGGAATTAGGAGGGGAGCTACCTCTATTTTACTGGCCGTTTTTGTATATTTCACTTAAAGATGAAAAACAAAATTTCTTTCCTAGAGTAGGATATAATAGTAGAAGAGGCTGGTTTTTAAAGACTACTTATACATATTATTTAGATAAATATAATCTTCCCGGTAGTCTGTATATGGATTACTATACATTAAGTGGGTTTGCCGGTGGAGTTAAACAATATTTTATAAAAAAACCAGATCACGAAGGCTATGTTTATTACTATCAACAGGATAATAATATAGAGCTTCCTAATTTTTTCAATTGGGAAGGAGAAGTCTATCATCAATATCGGGGAGATTACTGGGAAGAAGAATTTAAATATTTGCAACAATATTATGATGAAAAAAATGATTTTGAAACACAGCTAAGAATTAGTAATAATAAGGAAGAAAGGAAAATAGCAGCTGATTTTTATTTAGATGAAGTAGATTACTTTCAATCAAACTATAGAGACATCAAATCATATGGTTTTGATCTTTCATTTAAAAATGAATATTTTAATAGTTTATCATTAGATCTTAATTACGAGGTAGATTATGATTTGGATCCCGAAGAAGGTTTAACAGAATATAATGGTAGAAATATTACTGCCACTAATGATTGGGGTAATAACTGGGAAACTGGTCTTAATTATGAACGAGAAAAAAGAATTGAACCTGATACTGAAACCCAAACTAGATGGGGAGGTAAAGGATATATTTCAAAGGAGTATGGTGATTATAATTATGAACTCCTTTTGGAAAGATATGATCCTCTTTTTTCATCAGAAGATGAAGTTGCTTTTTATAAAGCCCCCGAAGTTACTGCAGAATATGAACCCCAAGGAAATTTTAAATACAAATTACAAACTGGTCATTATTATGAAGATGATAGTAATATAGAGGGAGAGAGAACCAGAGCAGAAATATCATATGACAATAATTTGGAGATAGGGGATTTTAATTCTTTAAGTTTAGACCAAATATTTCATTCAAATTTTTATAATGTCACATATGAGGGAGAAGTAGTTAGACCGTTTCAAGGAGTTTCAGAAACCGACTTAGAATTAACCACTAGATTAGGTGATCATCTAACTTTAAAAAATACATATCAGCAAAATAGATATTTAGGCTTCAGCCCTTTTAACTTTGACCAGGCTGAGTTTAAAACCCTTTTAAAAAATCAATTGACTTATAAAAAAGGGGAGAAGTTAAATATAAAATTAAATTCTGGCTATAATTTTGAGACCGATCAATATTCCTCATTGGAAATGATAGCTGGTTTTAGACCTTTAAAAAATTGGAATATTGAAATAGGGACCACCTATGATTTAAATAATGAGGTTTTTGAAGATAATATGTTCTTAACTAGCAGATATAAAAATAACAGGATTAATCATAAATTGGGATTAGAGTATGAACTAAATAGAAACAAATTGGTGGAGTTAGATAGTAATTTCTCATATGAAATATCTGGAGACTGGGGTTGGTATCTAGAAAATAATCTCAGTTTTGATTTTGAAGATGATGATGTAATTAAAGAAGCTAATTTACAATTGAAAAAGAATTTTCATTGTAGAGAAATTATATTTAGTTATGATTATTTAAAAGACGAGTATACTATCCAATATCAAATTAACTTATTTCCTTCTCACGGTATAGAATTTATCAAAAATGAGGATGAACTTATTTTTGATTCGGATATTACAGAGATGCTGGATCAAGAAAATTAGTAAAGTAAAATTATAGTATAGAAGAAAGGAGGTTGAAGTCGCAGAGCTTCCCAAACATAAATAAGGAAGTTTAGCTTGCGATTTATGATATGAGAAAACATCAAATAAAAAGTGTAGTAATAATATTTGCAATTGTTTTATTAACTATTAGCCCTGCTGTTTTGGCACAGGAGGAAAATCAAACCGAAGCTGATACAGTTTATATCAATGCTGATCAACTTGAGTATAAAGATGAAACAACTATTTTAAGTGGAAATTTAGTAATAAGAAAAAACAATACTACTATAAAGGCTCAAAAGGGTGAATTGTTGCGAGAAGAAAACAAGTTATCTTTAGAAAAAGAAATTGATGTAGATTATGAAGATGGTGTAGTTCAAGCACAAAATTTAACTGCCTTTTTAGAAAATGAAAAGTACATATTTGAAAACCGGGTGATTTTAAATTATAACCTAGAAGATAATGAAAATGACATGAATTTAGAGAGCGACTATTTAGAAATTTTCGGTGATAACAATTCTTTTAATGCCAAAGAAAATGTATTTATTAAATATGAAGGGAAAAGTTTTAAGGGTGATAAAGCTGAATACAATGGAGAAGAAGAAATAATGTATCTTACAGGGGATGTTATGATCGAAGAAGGTGAAGACTGGGTCAAAAGTGATAGAGCGAAATTTTTCTTAGGTTCTGATGAACAAGGTTATACTGCTGAGGGAAATGTTGAAATAAAAATGATCTTAGATTAAAAAAGGAGATATATATGTTTATAATTATTGTTTTTATTCTTGTTTTTATAGATCAGTTAATAAAACATATGATTTTCAATAATTATATGTTAGGCCAATCTATGCCTTTAATTGAAGATTTTTTATATATAACTTATATAAAAAATACTGGTGTTGCTTTCGGTTTTTTAAAAAATAATAATATATTTATGGTAATTGTTATATCAGTAATAATTATCTTGCTTTTGTTTTTTTACTTTCACGAAAAGAAAAAAAGTTTAGTGCTTAATATTTCTATAATGTTATTAGTTAGTGGTGCAATTGGAAATTTAATTGATAGAATAATGCGAGGATTTATTATTGACTATATTAATTTTACATTTTGGCCGGCTTTTAATTTGGCTGACACTCTAATTGTAATAGGAAGTTTCTTATTAGGATTTTATATTATTTTTAGTACTGAATAAATAAAAAGATGGAGGTAATACTGTGATTGATCCAGTAGCAATAGAGATTGGCACTTTTAATATTTATTGGTACGGTCTAATAATGGCGTTTGCTATAATATTAGGGTTTTCTCTGGTCATATATTTAAGCGAAAAGGTTAATATATCGGCTGAATTTTTCTTGGATTTTTTTATAATGGGAATTCCGATTGGAATCATTACGGCCCGGATTTACTTCATATTATTTAATTTTAATTATTATATCAAAAATCCCCTACAGATAATTGCTATATGGAAAGGTGGACTTGCTATCCATGGAGCTATTATAGGGGGCCTTATTGTATTGATTGTGCTTGCTAAAAAAAGAAATATATCTTTTTGGAAAGCTACAGATCTAATTGCTCCTGCACTTATATTGGGCCAAGCCATTGGCAGGTGGGGAAATTTTATTAACCAAGAAGCTTATGGGAGTATTGTAAGCGAAGAGTTTATAAATAAATTCCCTGAAGTAATTAAAAATCAGATGTATATTGAAGGGGCTTACCGTCATCCAACCTTTCTTTATGAATCGGTTTGGAATCTTTTAATGTTTATTTTATTAATTTGGTTAATTAATAAGGAATTTACCAAAAAGGGAGATGTATTCTTTACTTATCTCATTGGTTATTCTATTGGGCGGTTTTTTATAGAAGAACTTAGAACCGATAGTTTAATGTTTTTAAATATGCAAGTAGCCCGACTAACTAGCGTATTACTTATTATTTTTGCTATAGTTATGTTGTATTTTAGACATAGACCTAAAAGATGACCCCTATATTATGATAAGGAGCCTTTGTTATGAATATATTTTTAGTATTTTTATCAGGCATAATTATAATCTTACCTTTTTTTAATCCCAATCTATTCTTTCTGAGTTGGATTGCATTTTTACCTTTCCTATACAGTATTCATTCAAATAAATTTAAAAATATGTTTGTCAAAGGATGGCTACTAGGGTTCATTATATTAGCTGGTGTAGGTTATCCTCTTTATTATCCCATCCAAAGTTTTTCAGAATTTTCTCCCCTAATAGTAATATTCATTTTAATATTATCATTTAGTATATTAGCTTTGATATATGGATTGTGGTCTAAAATATTTTCTTTTCTCCAGGAAACTAATAATTTCAATCCCTTTCTATTTTCTTTTACCTGGTTGGGCTTAGAAATAATTAGACACAAAATAATGGCTTTCTTTCCCCTTGGATACATTGGTTATACGCAAGCTAATTTTAATAAATTAATTCAAATTGCAGATCTTGGAGGGGTATTTTTAATTGGATTTCTAATAATATTAGTTAATAGTTTGCTATTCAAAATTTTAATTTCCAAAAAATATAAATATATGATTTATCTATCAATTATAATAATTTTAGTCTTTTCTTATGGTATTTATCAAATAAATATATATGATGATATGAATAATAATATTAAGGTGGGAATTATCCAAACCAATATTGAACAGTATGAGAAATGGAAAGAAGAAAACATAGAAGAATATACAAATTTAATCTTAAAAAGTAGAGATCTTTTTGAAGATGTTGATTTAATTGTTAGTCCTGAATCGGCTTTAACTTTTGATATTAATCGAGATAATGAGTATCGCAAAGATACTTTAAATAGAATTGATAAGATCAACAAATATTTTCAGGTGGGATTTTTAGCAACTAAAGGGAATGAAAATGGATATTATAATAGTTCCTATTTAATTTCACCCTCAGGAGTTATTTTAAATCGATATGATAAGAACAGGTTAGTATTATTTGGGGAACAGGTATTATTCTCAGACCTAATTAGTAAATTTACGGGTTATAACCTAGCTTCATTAAAACCTGGAGGTAGTATAGAATTATTTAAAACTTCTGCAGCACAATGGAGAACAGTTATCTGTTCAGAAATATTATATCCTGAATATCTTTCTAAAAAGAATGATAAAGTCGATTTCATAATAAATCAATCTAATGAAGCCTGGTTTGAAGATGATAAAAATCTAAAAAATCAAATGTTTGCCAGTTTAGTATTTAGGGCTGTTGAGAATAGAAAATCAATAATAAAAGCCGGTAATAAAACTTACGGAGGGATAATTTATCCTTCAGGAAAGCGAGAAAAAATCAAACCGGGCAATAATGCAAAGAAGTTAAAGGTTGATATTAATAGTGGAAGTAGTTTTTTTGCAAAAACTAATAGTTATCTAATGAATGCTGTGTTAGTATTGTTAATTATTCTGTCATTGGAGCAATTTATTCAAGAAAGATCAAGCTAAATTACAGGTATATTTTGTTTCATGTTGAATATGGGAGATATAAGTATAATTATAAGAAAAATAAATAAATATTAAGTAAACTAATATCTAAGTATACATTACAAAGCCCGGAATAATAATTGGGCTTTTTTATATTTGAATTATTATTGGTTTTTTAAACTGAAGAGCGGGATAAAAAGCAATTTACATTAACTAATATGATTTAGCTCTTTTTCTATAATATTCTTCTATAAATATATTAGTATAAGGTTTTATGTAAAAAGAAAAAAACAAAAAAAGGGAGTGATTAAAATTAGCAAAAAAAAGATCACTATATATATCTTACTCTTAATCTTAATAATTGTTCTTGCCGGTTGTTCGCGAAATCCAGAAACTGGTAACTATGGTCCCTCATGGGATATGAGAGTACAATTACCTGTTGTTGATCAGGAATATAGTTTTGCTGATTTATCTGAGACAGAAGAATTTGCTAATATGGGGTTAAAAACTATCCATAATGAGGAAACCGATGATGAGATTGATTATTTCTTTATTAGAGGTACAGAAGAAAAACCAATTAAAAAAACAACTAGTTTCCCCTTACCAGAGTTAAGTGTTAGATTGGATAATGTAAGTGATGTCATTGATCCTGAGCCTATTCCTATTCAAAATGGTAGTGTAGATGAAGTATTAGATGAAGAAATACCTTTTCCTTCAATGACACTGGGAAGCACTGGAAACAGGATAAGTGTTACATTAGAGAACACTGGTTCCAATCCCATTGATGATTTGACTATCGAAATTTGGGATAAAAATAGTGATGAGGACCACCCTATAGATACAATAACCTTTATGGATTTAACAGATCAAGAGTTAAACACGAAAGATTTAATATTAAATAATGCTAAAATAGAAAATGATGATTTTGAATTAAGAGTTGCTTATGAGCAATCCTCAGGAGATACCACAGCTGATTTAACAATAGAAGGAATGCAACAAATCACAATTCAAAAAGTCGAAAATTTAGATGTGGGAAGTGTAGATAAGCCTAATTTCGAAGATATTTCAGTTGAAATGGGAGTTTTTGAAGAAATCAATGAATATGACACCAATCCGGCGGAATTGAAATTGGCTATTACACCACCTTCTAGTATGAATATGGACTTTGATTTTGATAATATTACGTTAAGTGATAATGGTGATGTTTATGATTATAGTTACAAACAAAATGATTACTATGTCTGGAATACTGATTATGATCCTTTAGACTTGACAATTCCACTGAGGACATTGTCAGCGAGTGGATCTTTGACATTACCGGATGGTGGGATTAGTTATGATGCTAGTGATTCGGCAGAAGTGGATATTATTGTTGAGGGAGAAGCAAGAATAGAGGGTCAATTCCTAGATGAATATGATATAGTTGTGGAAAATGGTGATTTAGTATATACAACAGAGGTGAATGCGATAGAAATAACTCAGGAAGATATAGATACAATAAGAGAAGGTCAAATCAATCTAGAAGAAACTTATCTGCAGTCTACTATCAATAATCAAACCGGTTTAGATTATGCAGCTGAAATATATATTAGTAGCAGTAGTGATGAAAGTATTCTTTATAACGAAGCAAATAAAGTTAGTGATAGTGATAGTTTACTTTATATTGAA
>JAWOEZ010000038.1:0-54564 GCA_046482435.1 Halanaerobiales bacterium | reverse complement strand
ATGATGAACAAGAAATAGCAGAAGAGATAACAGAAGAAGAAGTTGAAGAAGAAGTAGTAGAAGAAATAGTAGAAGAAGCAAGTGAAGAAGTTGAAAAAACAGAAGAAGTAGATGAAGAAGTAGCAGAAATAGCAGAAGAAGAAACAGAAGAAGAAGATGATGAACAAGAAATAGTAGAAGAGATAACAGAGGAAGAGGAAGAAGATGAAGATGAACAAGAAATAGCAGAAGAAGAAACAGAAGATGAAACTTCTGAAAAAACCGAAGAATCTACTGAAACTAATGAATTTAATTACAGTGATAATGATATCGCTGATCTTAAAAAAGGTCAAAAAGTTATAGGTACAGTGGTAGAAATCAATGATGATGGAGTATATGTTGATGTTGGTTATAAAACTGAAGGTTTTATACCAAAAGAAGAACTCAATCATCGTAAAGTAGATAATCCTCGAGACTTAGTAGAAGAAGACGAGGAAATTGAAGTAATAATATTAACCCTAGAAAATGAAGAAGGTAACATGATTTTATCTAAGAAAAAAGCTGATTATGAAAAAGCCTGGGAAATAATCATAGAAGCTTATGAAAATGATAAAATTATAGAAGCCGAAGTTACCAAAGAGGTTAAAGGTGGCTTAGTAGTAGATGTAGGAGTTAGAGGATTTATACCGGCCTCTCATGTCGCTGTGGGCTATGTTGAAGATCTTGGTGAATATGTTAATGATACACTTAAATTAAAAGTAATCGAAGTTGAAAGAGATAAAAATAATGTAGTACTATCTGCTAAAAAAGTCATAGAAGAAGAAAGAGCTGAAAAGAAAGAAGAAACTCTTGAGACTCTTGAAGAGGAAGATAATGTAAAAGGAGTTGTAACTAAACTAGTTGATTTTGGTGCTTTTATAGATTTAGGAGGTATTGAAGGTTTACTTCACATTTCTGAAATGTCTTGGGGAAGAATAGACCATCCAAGAGAAGTTTTAGAAGAGGGAGAAGAAGTAGAAGTTAAAGTTCTGGGAGTAAATAAAGAAGATGAAAGAATTTCATTAGGACTAAAACAACTATTACCTGACCCTTGGGAAGAGTTTGCAAAAAAACACTACGAAAGTGAGACCATTGAAGGTAAAATAACCAAAATTGTTGACTTCGGTGCCTTCATGGAAGTTGCAGATGGAATTGAGGGTTTAATCCATATTTCTCAACTTTCACAAAAACATGTGGAAACACCCGATGAAGTAGTTGCAGAAGGCGAAGAAAGAAAAGCTAAAATTATAAATATTGACCCTGAACAAAGAAGAATTGGATTGAGTTTAAAGGAATTAGAACAAAAACAAGAGAAAAAACAACAAAAAGAAAGTAAATCTAAATCACAGAACAAAAATGAAAAATCACAAGAGCAAGAAGAATCAGGTTCAGGGGCTACTATTCAAGAATTAGTAGGAGATATTTTTGATAAAGAGGAAGAATAATAAAGATTAAAATTATGAAATCAAGGACCTTACTGTTCATCTCAAGAATAGTAAGGTCCTTATTATGTGTGCTTCGTAAACCACATTGATAATAGGTGTAACTTCAATCTGTGCTTTTAGTATGTGATATGGTTGAGATATTGTGGTACTCACAGACGAAAGCGTGAGAAACGGAGAACACAAACGTCAACCTAAGTTATTTTCACGAGGATTCGACCCTATTTGTAGTAATGGCCAAGTAAAAAAGAAAGGCTAAAAGAGCGCAGGAAGCAATTGAAGAAATCATTAATGATAAACTTAAACTGCATCCTGAGAAAACCAAGATAACCAACTTTGGAAAAGGATTTGTATTTTTAGGTTTTGAATTTGTTGCCTGGAGGTACAAGAGACCGAACAAGAGTACCTTGGATAAGTTTAAAGATAAGATAAGAGAAACCACTAAAAGCCAAGAACCCGGGTCGAGAAAATAATGAAGTGGCTAAATGAAAAAATCCGGGGGTAGGGTAACTACTACGGTCATGGTAATGTTAAGATGCTTTTCCAGAAGTTAGATGGATGGATAAGAATGTGTGTTAGATCTTATATGGAGAAGAAAAAGGCAGTAAAAATCAACACAAAAGAATCCTTGCTATCTACCAGACTGTCCTACGAGGATGAAATATCGATCTAAGGTGACATAAAGACGAGGATAGGGGCACGGGAGCAGAAAGCTGTATACGGGAGGACCGTATATGCAGTTTGACGAGGAATCCCAGCTGAAAAGCTGGCCATCTTCTATTTTTAAAAATTACCGTATTGCCATGCATTCTTAGATATGTTATTATTTTTATGTAGCAGGAGGAAAACTTGATGATAGAGATAAAAAATGTAAAAGAAAATAGTACTGCAGATAAACTTGGGATTAAAGCTGGCGATAAAATAATTTCTATAAATGGTAATGAAATTAAAGATTATATTGATTACAACAATCAGATTGGCGATTTCATCTTTAATTTAGAAATCAAAACAGAAGACGGTGAAATCAAAATATATAATGTAAAAAGAACACATAATGAAAAGTTAGGAATTGAATTTGATGAGATTGTATTTGATGGTCTCAATAGATGCAAGAATAAATGCATTTTTTGTTTTGTTGACCAACAGCCTCCAAATTTACGAAATAGATTAAATATGAAAGATGATGACTATAGATTTTCATTTTTACAAGGAAGTTATATTACCCTTACTAATCTTTCTGAAAGTGATTTTGAAAGGATAGCAAAATATAATTTGACCCCATTAAATATATCGGTACATACTACAGATTCTGAGTTAAGAAAGTATATGATGAAAAATCCTAAAGCTGGTAATATTTTAAAACAGTTAGATTTTTTGAAAAAGAATAAAATAAATTTTAATACTCAACTTGTATTATGTCCGGAAATAAATGATAAAGAAAAGTTAGATGAGTCAATTAGTGACTTAAGTAAATATTATCCTAATATTTTATCCCTGGCTGTAGTACCAGTTGGATTAACTAAATATAAAAATAATGATTTAAGAACATATACAAAAATAGAAGCAAAAAAAGTTCTTAAACAAGTTAAAAAATGGCAGCAAATATTGTTAAAAAAATTTGATGAAAACTTTCTATATGCTTCAGATGAATTTTATCTAATAACCGATACTAAACTTCCAAATTACGATCATTATAATGACTTTCCCCAATTAGAAAATGGAGTAGGGTTAACTAGGTTGTTTAGAGATCAATATAAACGACTAAGAGATCAATATATTGATAAATTAATAAAAGGATATAATAGCAAAAATAAATTTACTATCATAACTTCTGTGCTTGGTAAAAAAGCCATTAAACCAATAGTTGACGATATAAACCAAAAGCAATTTAACCCGAAGATAGAAATAGAAACAGTCCAAAACGAATTTTTTGGAGAGACGATTACTGTTACTGGCTTATTAACAGCTCAAGATATTGAAAATAAATTATATAATATAAGTTCTAAAAATATAATATTACCTGGTGTTCTCTTAAATGATGATAATAAATTTCTTGATGAAGTAAATATAAAAGAATTTAAGAAAAGATTTGATAATAAAAATATCTATATATGTAATGATATTGAAGATGTTTTGGAGGTGTTGGTTGATGTCAAAACCAGTAGTAGCGATAGTAGGTAGACCGAATGTAGGGAAATCAACGCTATTTAATAGACTAGCAGGTACAAGAATTTCTATTGTAGAAGATGAGCCTAGTATTACTAGGGATAGAATTTATGCTGATACGGAATGGTTAGACCATCAGTTTAAATTAATAGATACAGGTGGGATTGAAACAGATATTGATAAAGAAATTAAATCAATGGTCAAAAGACAGTCCGAACTAGCAATTGAAGAAGCTGATTATATATTATTTATGGTAGATGGAAGAGAAGGTCTTACTGCTTTAGATGAAGAAGTAGCTCAACTGCTGAGGGAATCAAATAAAGAAGTTTTTGTGGTTGTAAATAAAATAGAAGATTTTAATACAATGCAGGAAAATGTGTGGGAATTTTATTCTTTAGGTTTTGAAATAGTTGTACCAATATCAGCTGAACACGGTAAAAATCTCGGTGATTTATTGGACCATGTAATAAGTGGGTTTGAAGATGTAGAAACTGAACCGGAAGAAGATATAATAAATATAGCTATTGTAGGTAAGCCCAATGTCGGTAAATCATCTTTAATTAATTACCTGGTGGGTCATGAGAGAGTTATAGTTAGCGAGACCCCAGGTACTACCCGAGATGCTATTGATACAATTATTGAATTCAATGAGGTAAAATACAATTTAATTGATACAGCCGGACTTAGACGGAAAGCAAATGTACATGACGATATCGAATACTACAGTAATATTAGGGCTATAAGAGCTATTGAAAGATCAGATGGAGTTCTGATGATGATTGACGCACAAGAAGGCGTTACTGATCAGGATAAAAAGATATCTGGGTATGCACATGATGCAGGAAAAGCAATGGTCTTGGCTATAAACAAGTGGGATCTAATAGATTCTGATTCCGATGAAATGGCTGATTATAGGGATGAAGTCTATTATAATTTAAAATTTTTAAATTATGTTCCAATAAGTTTTATATCGGCTCTAACTGGAAATAGAGTTGAAGAAGTCTTAGAATTATTAGAATACAGTGTAGACCAAAGTGCTAAAAGAATTAAAACCGGCTTATTAAATGAAGTAATTACAGAAGCTGTTCAACTAAGGGAACCTCCAACTAAAAAAGGCAAGCAGCTTAAAATTTATTACGGTAGTCAAGTAGGAGTTAAACCCCCCACTTTTGTATTTTTTGTAAATAATCCGAATTTAATGCATTTTGCTTATAAGAGATATTTAAAAAATTCTATAAGAGATAATTTTGGATTTATTGGAAGTCCTATTGTTATAAAAATAAAACAAAGGAGTTAATCAAAAATGAAATTAATATTAGTTTTGCTTTTCTCCTATTTATTAGGTTCAATTCCAAATGGTTATATCTTTGGTAAACAGTTTACTGGCAAAGATATTCGTAATTATGGCAGTGGTAATGTTGGAGCGACCAATGTAGCCCGGGTGGCTGGTTATAAGATTGGATTAACTGTTGCCATTCTAGATATAGCTAAAGGTTTCCTTTCAGTCTATATTGCAAAAACATTACTTCTACCGGAGTATTCAATTGCTTTTGTATTTACAGCTGCTATTCTTGCTATAATAGGCCATAATTGGTCAATGTTTTTGTCCTTTCAAGGAGGGAAAGGAGTAGCTACTAGTGTCGGGGTTATTCTCAGTGTTTTCCCGTTATCTTTTATAGTACTTTTTATAGTATGGATAGTAACGATTATTCTTACAAAAATGGTATCGGCCGGATCAATTTTGGGGGCAATATCTCTTCCAATTAGTATTCTTTTTATATATAGCAGTGATAGTTTACATATTATCTTTGGTTCAATCATTGCTGCTTTAGTAATCTTTAGTCACCGTTCAAATATTAAGAGAATTCTTAAAGGGAATGAAAACAAGATGACATGGCCCCCTGGAAAGGGTAGATAATATTGAATACAAAAATCAGTATAATTGGTGGAGGAAGCTGGGGCACCGCATTGGCTCAGGTTGCATCTACTAATATGGAAGAAGTACTTATCTATGCACGAGATAAAGAAGTTGTGGACAATATAAATAAAAATTCAATTAACCCAAAATATTTTAATGAATTTCAATTAAACAATAATATTAAAGCAACTCATGATATTTATGAAGCAGTTCGGTTTTCAAAGTATAATATCATATCAGTACCTACAAGTGCTACAAGAACAGTAATGAAGGATATAGAAGAAACTTTAGATAAGAGCCATATAATCATCTCTTCAGCTAAAGGTTTAGAAATAAGTTCTTTTCAAACCAATTCTGAAATAATAAGAGAATTTTTTGATGGTGAGATAGCAGTTTTATCAGGACCTACCCATGCTGAAGAAGTTATTAAGGAAATCCCTACTGCTATAGTTGTAGGCTCTAAAAATATTGATTTAGCAAAGAATATACAAGAAAAAATGATGACTTCTAGATTTCGAATATATACTATTAAAGATGTTAAAGGAATAGAAATCGCAGGGGCCGTAAAAAATATTATTGCGGTTGCTTCGGGTGTGACTGATGGAGTTGGTTATGGAGATAATACAAAGGCTGCTCTGATAACAAGGGGACTAGCTGAAATAGTTAAATTTGGTCTTTATATGAACACTAATAGAGAAACATATCATGGTTTAGCGGGCCTGGGAGATCTTGTTGTGACCTGTTATTCTAACCACAGTAGAAATCGTAGGTTTGGTATCCAAATAGGGAAAGGTAAAAGCTTTCAAGAAGCAAAAGAAATTGTGAGACAAGTTGTAGAAGGAGCGAAGACCGCTAAAGCAGTTTACAATTTTTTACAAGATCATGACGACTTAGAAATGCCAATAACTGAAGAAGTTTATAAGGTTCTCTATCAAAATAAAGAACCTCATCAAGCATTGGATGATTTAATGTTAAGAGAACCCAGAAATGAATTTTATTATTTATCCTAATTGTTAAATTTATTAAAATAAAGGAAATTATTTTGTTATCTTGAAATAAACATCTAAGTAGTAATATACCAACAAATAACTATAATTTACCTGAAAGGGGTTTTTTTATGTCTGTTAAAATAATAGCTGATTCTGCTTGTGACTTACCTTCTGAAATGATTGATAAATTTAATATAACTGTGGCACCTTTATTAGTTTACCTAGAAGGAAAACAAGATGAGGCTGAAAAAGTTGAGGATCCTAAAATAATCTATGATGGAATGAGAAATGGAAAAGTGTTTAAAACAGCCCAAGTACCGCCTAATTATTTTGAAAAACTGTTTACAAAATTGGCTGAAAACAAGCAACCAGCTATCTATATTGCTTTTTCTTCTAAATTGTCAGGTACATATCAATCTTCAGTGGTTGTAAAAAATAATATAGAAGAACAATATAGTAATTTAGATCTTACTATAATTGATTCCAAATGTGCTTCATTAGGTTATGGGTTGCTCGTATATAAGGCTGCAAAAATGGTTAAAGAAGGTAGAAGCAAAAAAGAAATATTAGAAGTTATTAATCACAATAAAGAGCATATGGAACACATTTTCACCGTTGATAACCTTGAATATTTAAGACGAGGAGGCCGAATAAGTAGGACGGCAGCTTTTGTTGGTGGATTATTAAACATAAAACCAATACTTGATGTTGAAGATGGAGAATTAGTTCCTCTGGAAGAAAAAAGAGGTCGCAAAAAGGTTTTAGATAGGATAATTGAATTAATGGGCGAAAAAGGGGAAAACTTAGATCAACAGATAATAGGTATCAGTCATGGTGATGATCCGGAAGGTGCTAAAAGGTTAAAGAGGATGATTCAGAATAAGTTTAAGCCGCAAGGTTATATTGTAAATATGATTGGTTCCGTTATTGGGGCCCATTCAGGACCCGGCACATTAGCAGTTTATTTTTTAAATGACACAAACTATTAAAAATATAAAGAAGGAATTTAATCGATTATATTTAATATATATACTAGGACGTATAAATATAAGTAATTGTATATTAATCATAACAAGGAGGAAATTTAATGAAAAGAAGAGTTTTAATAATGGGAGCAGCTGGGCGAGATTTTCACAATTTTAATACTTTTTATCGCGATAATGATGATTATGAAGTGGTAGCTTTTACAGCTACTCAAATACCTGACATTGAAGGTAGAAAATATCCGGCAGAACTAGCGGGTGAAAATTACCCTGAAGGTATTCCGATTTATGCTGAAGATGATATTGATGAAATTATAGAAAAAGAAGATATTGATGAGGTAGTTTTTGCATACAGTGATGTTAGTTACGAATATTTGATGAGTAAAGGCTCACAGGTTATGGCTACAGGTGCTGATTTTAAAATGATGGGTAAAGAATCGACAATGTTAGATTCAGATGTACCTGTAATTGCGGTTTGTGCTGTCAGAACCGGGGTTGGTAAAAGTCAAACAACAAGAAGAGTTTCCGATATTTTAAATGAGATGGGTAAAGACGTAGTTGTAATAAGACACCCAATGCCGTATGGAGATTTAGTAGCTCAATCGGTGCAGCGTTATGAAAATTATGAAGATATGGAAAAAAATGATTGTACAATTGAAGAAATGGAAGAATATGAACCTCATATTGAAAGAGGAAATATTCTTTATGCAGGCGTAGATTATGAGAAGATATTAAGAGCAGCAGAAAAAGAAGCCGATGTAATTCTCTGGGATGGTGGTAACAATGATATGCCGTTTTATAATCCCGATTTAATGATTACATTAGTTGATCCACACCGACCGGGGCATGAACTTGCTTATTATCCAGGTGAAATTAATTTAAGATTAGCAGATGTTGCTTTAATTAATAAGGTAGCAACTGCATATCCAGAAAATATTGAAAAAGTTAGAAAAAATATAAGGTCTGTTAATCCTGAAGCTACAGTTGTAGATGCCGCATCACCGCTTTTTGTTGAAGATCCTTCTTTAATCAAGAACAAAAGAGTACTTGTTGTTGAAGATGGACCTACTTTAACACATGGTGATATGGAATACGGTGCAGGCGCAATTGCCGCCCGTAAGTTTGGAGCTAAAGAATTAATTGACCCAAGACCATTTGCAGTAGGTTCTATAAATGAAACATTTGAAAAATATACTCATCTATCAGATATCTTACCGGCGATGGGGTATGGAAAGAAACAAATGAAAGAATTGGAAGATACAATTAATGATTCAGATGCTGAGGCTGTGGTGGTCGGAACTCCAATTGATTTGACTAAAATCATTGATATTGATAAACCACATACAAGAGTAAAATATGAGTTACAAGAAGTTGGTAAACCTAATCTACAAGATATAATCGAAAAAATGAATCTATAAAAAATGATTTGAAGCCCCCTCTTTAAAAGGGGGCTTTTACAATATTAAAGATCTATAGAAGGTTGTTGAAAATTATGTTGAAGGAAAATTTTAAAGTTTTTGAAGATGGTAAAGTAAAAAATAATAAATATATTATATATTGGATGCAATCAGCTCAAAGGGTAAAGGAAAATCCGGCTTTAGATTATGCAGCAAATAAAGCTAATGATTTGGAGGTCCCCCTGATTGTATTTTTTAATTTATCTGACCAATTTCCTGAGGCTAATTATCGCCATTATTATTTTATGTTGGAAGGATTGAAAGATGTAAAAAGTGAATTAGAAGAGAGAGGAATTGGGCTTATTATTAAAAAAGGTCAACCTGCAAAAAATCTGCAATCCTTAAGTAAAAAGGCCATTATGGTGATTTCTGAAAGAGGTTATTTGAGAACAGAAAGATTATGGAGAAAACAAGTAGCCCAATCAATTGATTGTAGATTTGTGGTAGTAAATACAAATACTATAGTACCGGTTGATATTGTTACTGATAAAGAAGAATATGGTGCCTATACAATCCGCAAAAAAATTCAAAATAAAATTGAAAGATTTGTAGATATAAGTCAATTGAAAAAATTAAAAATAAAGTCTCTTCGAAATGAATTTAAGAGTATTAATCTTGATGATATAGAGCAGCTATTATCTAAACTTAATATAGATAGATCGGTAACTAGAAGCTCCATATTTAAAGGGGGGAGTAAAAGGGCAGTTTGTATGCTAAATAATTTTCTGGAAAATAAGCTTAGATTATATGAAAATTATGGGAGCAGTCCAGACCATGATCTAACTTCTAAATTAAGCCCCTATTTACATTTTGGTCAAATTTCACCCAGTTATATTTATAAAAAAATAAAAGAAAAGGATATTGAAGCCGAAGATTATTTAGAACAACTTATTGTGCGAAGAGAACTTAGTTTTAATTTTATTTACTTTAATAAAGAATATGACACAAAATTATCTAAAATTTTGCCTAATTGGGCTATAGAAACTTTGCAACAACATAGTAATGATCAACGGGAGTATATATATTCCCTAAAAGAATTAGAAAATTATGATACTCATGATAATTATTGGAATGCTGCCCAAAAAGAAATGGTATTAAGTGGTTATATGAATGGTTATATGCGAATGTATTGGGGCAAAAAAATACTAGAATGGACTCCAAGTCCCCAAAAAGCATATGAATTTGCTCTTTTTCTAAATAATAAATATTTTTTAGATGGTAGAGACCCTAATAGTTATGCGGGCGTTGCCTGGATATTTGGTAAACATGATAGGGCCTGGAAAGAAAGAAATATATATGGAAAAGTCAGGTATATGAATAAAACTGGGCTCGATAGAAAATTTAATATGGAAAAATACCTAAAAAAAGTTGATAAATTGAGTTAATATTGTTAGATAATTACATGTCAACTTCCTTTAATTACTGAAAAAACCTTTACAAACAATTTTAAAACATCTATAATATTATAATAGTTATGCAAAATGTATTTTAATTTAAGGAGGTATTAGCAGGTTTTCCTGCAGATATATATGAGAGATAAAATTTATGATATATTGAATTATCTAATTGAAGAGCTGTTAAATAGTGGAGATGAGGTAGTTGATCAGGAAGATTTGATAAATGATCTTGTCGATATGGGTTATGAAATGGAAGATATAGATGAAGCCTTTCAATTGATATTTGAAAAACCTGAAATGATTGAAGGCAGAGACCTTGAATCTGTATCTGAAGATAAATTTTTAAATAGAGTTTTTACTGTTCAAGAAAAAATGTATCTTCCAAAGGAGCATAGAGGTTTAATTAAGAAATTATTATTGATGAATGTATTAACTATTAAAGAGACAGAAGAAGTTGTCAATAAAATAATACAAAATGTTTATTATAATAAGAATAAGAATTTTAATTTTTGGGATGTAATACAAGATGTTGTTGAAGATGAAAGCCGTATTAAATATATTTCTAATCATTTCAAAGAATTTTCAACTAAATTATCAAAAGATTTTAAATATATTAATTAAATATTTTGGAGGTTAATTTGATCATGTCTAAAAAGAATCTAGTTATTGTAGAATCACCAGCAAAAGCTAAAACAATCAAGAAATTTTTAGGTAAAAACTTTAATGTAGAGGCTTCTATGGGTCATGTAGTTGATCTACCTAAAAGTAAAATGGGAATCGATATAGAGGAAAACTTTGAACCTAATTATATTACGATAAGGGGTAAAGGAAAGATATTAAAAAAGCTAAAAAAAGAAAAGAATAAAAGTAAAAATGTTTATTTAGCTACTGACCATGATAGGGAGGGTGAAGCTATTTCATGGCATTTGTCTAAGGCATTAAAGTTAGATGAAAGTAAAAATAGGATTTCATTTAATGAGATAACCCATAATGCCATCAAAAAAGCCATTAATAGTCCCAGAGAAATAGATCAAGATTTGGTTGACGCCCAACAGGCAAGAAGACTGTTAGATAGATTAGTAGGATATAAATTAAGTCCTCTTCTCTGGAAGAAAGTCAGAAAAGGATTAAGTGCTGGGAGAGTTCAATCGGTAGCTGTTAAAATAATTTGTCAGCGCGAAGAAAAAATTGAAAATTTTGAACCTGTAGAATACTGGACTATTACAGCTGTATTCAATGATGGTAAAAAAGATTTTGAAGCTGACTTATTTAAAATAAAGGAAGAAGATTTTGAAATAGGTAGTGAAAAAGAGCTTAACGAAATAATGAAAGACTTGGACAAAAATGATTATATTATAGATGATATTAAAATTAAGAAACGAAGAAGAAATCCATATCCTCCCTTTACAACGAGCACATTACAACAGAGGGCTTCTTCAGTACTTAATTTTTCTGCTAAAAAAACAATGTTTATTGCCCAACAGTTATATGAGGGTATCGATATTGGAAGTGAAGGTACAATAGGTTTAATCAGTTATATAAGAACAGATAGTACCAGACTCGCCAATGAGGCTAGAGACCAGGCAGAAACCTTTATAAAAGATAAATTTGGGGTCAAATATTATCAAGGTAAAACTTATGGGAAAAAGGGAAGTAATACGCAAGATGCTCATGAAGCGATCAGACCAACTTCTGCTTTTAGATCTCCTGATAAGATGAAAAAAAATCTAACAGGTGCTCAATATGCATTATATAATTTAATTTGGAACCAATTTATTGGTAGTCAGATGAAACCAGCAGTTTATAAAACCCATACAATAAGTATATTAAATGGTAAATACAAATTTAGATTTAATGGTTCCGAATTAATATTCCCAGGGTTTTTAAAGTTATTTGATAGTGATAAAAAAGATGATTATATCCCTCAGGTTGATGAGAAAGATAAAATTGAGGCGGAAAAAATTGATTCGGAACAACATTTTACAAAACCCCCGCCAAGATTTACTGAAGCCTCATTAGTAAAAACCATGGAAGAAGAAGGGATAGGTAGACCGAGCACTTATGCTCCGACCCTTTCAAAGATTGTTTCCCGTAATTATGTAAATAAAAAAGGTAAGTATTTTATACCTACCGATCTTGGTAAAACTGTAAATGAACTATTAACTGAATTTTTCCCGGATGTTACTGATATTGAATTTACTGCCCAATTAGAAAAAAGATTAGATGAGATTGAAGATGGAAAAGAAGAATGGCAGCAAATTTTAAAAGATTTCTATGAAGAATTTGAAGAACGTCTAGAAGAGGCTCGTAAAAATATGAAAAAAGTAAATATGGATATAGAAACCGATATCAAATGTGATGAATGTGGAAAACCTATGGTAATAAAACACGGCAGGTACGGTAAATTTCTAGCATGTACGGGTTTTCCTGAATGCAAAAATACGAAACCATATCTTGATAAGCTCGGAATTGATTGTCCTGAATGTGAAGATGGAGAAATTATAAAGAGAAAGTCTAAAAAAGGTAAAACATTTTATGGTTGTAGTAATTATCCGGAATGTGATTTTGTCTCATGGGATAAACCAACCGAGAAAAAATGTCCTGAATGTGGAAGTATGATGGTCGAAAAGTACAGTAAGAAAAAAGGTACTTACTATAAATGTATTAATAAAGAATGTAAACATACTGTCTAAGAATGACGTAACATTTGACACATTTTAAATATTTGTGTTAAACTGAATCCATCAGAAGATTTAAAATTTTGAAAAAATTATAGGAGGTACATTTAATGGAGAAAATAAAAGCAACAACTATAGTTGCTGTTAAATACAATAATCAAGTAGCCTTGGCAGGAGATGGACAAGTTACAATGGGTGATACAGTAATGAAGTCTAGTGCACGTAAGGTTAGAAGACTATATAATGATGAGGTGTTAGCTGGATTTGCAGGTACATCTGCTGATGCTTTTACCCTTTTTGAAAAGTTCGAGGGTAAACTGGAAGAATATCATGGTAATTTAGAGCGAGCAGCAGTTGAACTAGCAAAAGAATGGCGTACTGATAAAATGTTAAGAAAATTAGAAGCTTTATTGCTTGTCGCAGATCAAAGCAAAATACTATTAATTTCAGGTACTGGTGACGTTATAGAACCAGATGATGAAATTATGGCAATAGGTTCAGGTGGAGCTTATGCAAAAGCAGCTGCGAGGGCTCTACTGGATAATAATCAGGAATTATCTGCTAAAGATATTGCTGAAAAGTCACTTAAAATTGCAGCTGATATTTGTATTTATACTAATAATAATATTTTGGTTAAAGACTTATAAGTCTTAGGAGGTAGTTTATGGAATTAACACCAAGTCAAATAGTTGAAAAACTTAATCAATATATAATTGGTCAGAATGATGCTAAAAAGTCTGTTGCTATCGCTTTAAGGAACAGATATAGGCGGAAATTAGTTGAGGAAGATTTACAAGAAGAAATTATACCAAAAAACATATTAATGATTGGGCCAACTGGAGTAGGTAAAACAGAAATTGCCAGAAGATTGGCAAATATAGCTGAAGCTCCTTTCAGTAAAGTAGAAGTTACTAAGTTTACTGAAGTTGGGTATGTAGGTAGAGATGTAGAATCTATGGTTAGAGATTTAATAGAAAGTGCTATAAGAATGGTTAAGGAAAAAAGGATTGAAGAGGTTCAAAAAGAAGCATTACAAGCTGCCCGGCAACGGATTATTGATAATCTTTTACCGACCCCCGGCAAGAAAAAGAAAGAAGGTCCTTTTCAATTTCTTTCAGATAAGGAAGAAGAAAAAGAAGACTCCTCTGACAGTTATCAAAGAATTCAAAGGCGAAGAAATAAATTAATGGAAAAGCTTAAAGAGGGTGAATTAGATGACAGGAAGATAGAAATTTCTGTTGAAAAAAATTCACCACAGATGATGGAACTTTTTACTGGACAGGGAGTAGAAGAAATGGGTATTAACTTCCAGGACATGTTTGGTGATATGTTTCCCAAGAAAAAGAAAACTAGGAAAGTTAAAATTAAAGAAGCTATTGAGATATTAAAAGATGAGGAAGCCAAAAAGCTTATTGATAATGAGGAAGTAAAATCTGAAGCGATAGACTTAGTTGAAAATGAAGGTATTATATTTTTAGATGAAATTGATAAAATAGCTGGAAATGAACAAGGTTCAGGTCCAGATGTTTCTAGAGAGGGAGTCCAGAGAGATATATTACCAATTGTTGAAGGTTCAACGATTATGACCAAACATGGTGCAGTAAAAACCGACCATATTCTTTTTATTGCAGCAGGTGCATTTCATATGTCAAAACCTTCTGATCTAATTCCTGAATTACAGGGTCGTTTTCCTCTCAGAGTAGAATTAAACAGCCTTTCTGTTGATGATTTCGAGCAGATATTATTACAACCTAAAAATGCTCTAACTAGACAATATAGAGCTCTATTAGAAACTGAAGGATTAAATATCACATTTACAGATCAAGCTATCAGAGAAATTGCTGAATTCGCATTTGAGGTAAATGAACAAACTGAAAATATTGGTGCAAGAAGACTGCACACCATAATGGAGAAATTATTAGAAAATTTATCATATAGTGCTCCTGATAATATTAAGAAAAAGGAAGTTACAATAGATGTAGAATATGTGAATGACCAATTATCTGAAGTAGTTAAAGATAAAGATTTAAGTAAATATATATTATAAGATAGTAAAATTAATTTTTATGGAGGTAATTAAGATGAGTGAGATTTTAGAAAAAAGTCGAAAAATTAATCGACTGTTACAAAGATCAGGAGGTCAACCTGTAGATTTTGAAAAAATGGCACCTGTTTTGTCCGAAGCAATTGAGTGCAATGTTTATATAACCAGTAAAAAAGGCAAAATATTAGGACATTCATTTATGGAAGATTTTGAATGCGAAATAATGGATGAAATTGTTTCTGAAGATAATAGATTTCCAGAAAATTATACTAATAGTTTACTAGATGTTACGGGTACTAAGGCAAACATAACTCAAGAAGATAAAGTGTGTGTATTTGATCCTGAAAATCAATGTATGTATTCAAATAAACTAACCACCATAGTTCCTGTTATCGGTGGTGGAGATCGTTTAGGGACTTTAATAATATCAAGATATGGTGATAAATTTAGTGATACTGATCTTGTATTAGGCGAATATGGAGCATCAGTAGTTGGAATGGAAATCCTCAGGAAAAGAAGCAATGAAATTGAAAAAGAAGCCCGTAAAAGAGCGGCAGTACAGATTGCTATTGATACCTTATCATATTCCGAACTTGAAGCTATTGAACATATTTTTGATGAACTTGATGGTACAGAAGGATTATTAGTAGCAAGTAAAGTTGCTGATAGAGTTGGTATTACAAGATCAGTTATAGTAAATGCCTTACGTAAGTTTGAAAGTGCTGGCGTAATTGAATCAAGGTCATTGGGTATGAAAGGTACTTATATTAAGATATTAAATGATTATTTACTGGAAGACCTAGAAAAATTAAAGCTTTAATTTATAGGGGTTAGAACAATTAATTGTTAATAATTAATTGATTAAAATATATTAATATGTTATACTATCTATTGGTATTAAATAAACACATCTTGTGGACCTTGTCACTGGTGCTGTTCAAGAGAACAGTAGTGATATCGAAGTTTATCCTCTTCGATAATTTAACAGGGGAAGAAGCAGATGGAAGTTTAAAACCAGAGAGGAGGTGGCAATATTGTCTGTAGTAAACATGAAACAACTACTTGAAGCTGGTGTCCATTTTGGTCACCAAACAAGAAGATGGAATCCAAAAATGAAGGATTACATTTTCACTGAAAGAAACGGGATCTATATCATTGATTTACAACAAACTGTTAAATTTATGGATACGGCTTATGAATTTGTTAAAGATGAAGCAGCAAAAGGAAGCACAGTACTTTTTGTAGGTACAAAACGGCAGGCTCAGGAAACGATTAAAAAAGAAGCCGAACGCTGTGGAATGCCTTATGTAAATCAACGCTGGTTGGGTGGGATGTTAACTAACTATCAAACTATTAGTAAGCGTATAGATCGCCTAAATGAACTCGAACAGATGGAAGAAGATGGTTTATTCGAGGTTTTACCAAACAAAGAGGTTATCGAGTTAGAACGTGAAAGAGACAAATTGCTTAGAAATCTAGGTGGGATCCGTCATATGGATGGATTACCAGATGTAGTCTATATCACAGATCCTAGAAAAGAGTCAATTGCTGTAGCTGAAGCTAGGAAACTTGATATCCCAATCGTTTCTATCTTAGATACCAATTGTGATCCTGATCTGATAGATTACGAAATTCCTGGTAATGATGACGCTATTAGGGCGGTTAAATTAATAAGTAGAATAATTGCTGATGCCGTATTAGCAGGCAAGCAGGGAGAACAGCTTGAAAAAGAACAAGTTCAGGATGAAGAAATTAATGAAGATCTTGAAGTTGTAGAAGAACAATAGAACTTATTAAGGCGTTGACTAAAGGGCTCCCTTTTTCAACGTCTTTTTTATTAAATGAAGGAGTGGATAAAATGTCTTTATCGATGAAAGATGTAAAAGAATTAAGAGAAAGAACTGGTGCCGGAGTACTCGATTGCAAAAAAGCGTTAGATCAAACTGATGGAGATATTGAAGCGGCTATAGATTTCCTTAGAGAAAAAGGCATGTCTGAAGCGGCTGAGAAATCTGGGCGTTTAGCAGCTGAAGGAATAGTAAATGTTTTGATCAATGATAATAGAGACAAAGGTATCATCGTAGAAGTAAATAGTGAAACCGACTTTGTTGCTAAAAATGAAAGATTTCAAGATCTTGTGAAGAATATTTCTGAACACATCATGGAAAGCAAAGCACAAAATGTAGAAGAATTAAATGAAGAAAAATGGTTTAAAGATAAAAACAAAACAGTTGATACTATAGTAAAAGAAACAATTGCAGGTATTGGAGAAAATATTAATCTAAGACGATATCAAAAAATTGAAACAGATGGTTTTCTATATGGATATATACATTTAGGTGGCAAAATTGGTGTTCTAGCGGAATTTGAAGGTGAACAAGATCAAGATACTTTAAATACTGCTAAAAATATTTGTATGCATATTGCTGCAAGTAATCCTGATTATTTAGACAGAGATTTAGTTGACGAAGCAATTATTGACAAAGAAAAGAGAATCATAAAAAAACAACTTGAAAATAAAGGAAAACCAGAACATGTTTTAGATCAAATTGTGGAAGGTAAAATTGATAAATTCTATAACCAAATTTGTCTATTAGAACAAGATTATATTCGTGATACTGATAGACAGGTTCAAGAAGTATTAGAAGAATCTGATATCTCCGTCAAGCAATTTGTTCGTTATGAACTTGGTGAGGGAATTGAAAAGAAACAAGAAGATTTTGCAGAAGAAGTAAGGTCTGAAGTAAATAAAAATGAGTAATTGTAAGTAATCAGAAGAGAGCACTTGATGTGTTCTCTTTTTCAATGTGAATCCAAATAAAGGATTTTTATAGAGAATCGAGAATATATTTCTTGGAGGTAGAGTGATGACTCGCACACCCAAATATTCGAGAGTTTTATTAAAATTAAGCGGTGCTGCCCTGGCTGGAAACCGCGAATACGGTATCGATCCGATTACTATACAAAATGTTGCAGGTAAAATCAATGAAATTGTAAGCGACACTAACGTTGAAATGGCAATCGTTGTTGGTGGGGGCAATATATTCCGTGGGGTAGCAGGTTCTGCTAAAGGCATGGACCGTGGTACTGCTGATTATATGGGAATGTTAGCCACAGTAATTAATGCCTTAGCCTTACAAGATGCTATCGAAAAGTATGGTCTAGAAACAAGAGTTCAATCTGCGATTGAAATGAGACAAATCGCAGAGCCCTATATTAGAAGAAGAGCGATCAGACATTTAGAAAAAGATCGAGTTGTTATTTTTGCAGCCGGTACTGGTAATCCTTTTTTTACTACTGACACAACCGCAGCCTTAAGAGCAGCTGAAATATCAGCTGAAGCAATCTTAATGGCAAAAAATGTAGATGGAGTATATGATGATGATCCAATTAAAAATGATAATGCAGTTAAGTATAAAGAATTATCTTATATTGAAGTATTAAATAAATCGTTAAAAGTTATGGATTCAACCGCAATTTCACTATGTATGGATAACGATATTCCATTAATTGTTTTTGGGCTAGATGATTATGATAATATAGAACGAGCCATTATTGGTGAAGATGTGGGAACTGTTGTCAAATAAGATAATTATATTTAAGGGGGAAGAAAAATGATTGCTCAAATTACAAAAGAAGCAGAAAATAAGATGAAGAAATCTCTTGAAGCAACCAAAGAAGATTTGAATACGGTTAGGACAGGTAGAGCGAGGCCTTCACTTGTAGAAAATATTATAGTAGAATATTATGGATCTTCTACTCCTATACAACAGATGGCTAAGGTTGTTGCACCCGAACCTAGGCAGTTGGTGATTGAACCCTGGGATAAAAATGCTATAGAGAATATTGAAAAAGCAATTATGAAAGAAAATCTTGGGCTTACTCCAAATAACGACGGTAATGTTATTAGAATTAATATTCCAAAATTGACTGAAGAAAGAAGGAAAGAACTCGTTAAAATTGTTAATGAAAAGGCTGAAAAAGGCAAGGTAAATATAAGAAATATTAGACATAATATAAAAGAAGAGCTAGAGGAACTTGAAGACGAAAGTGAAATTTCGGAAGATAATTATTATAGAGGCCTTGACAATTTACAGGAATTAACAGATAAATATTGTGATAAAATAGATGAAAAAGTGGATCGTAAAGAAGAAGAAATAATGGAAGTATAAAAATATAATGAAAAAACAACAAGATAAATATTTATTAGAACAACCCAAACAATATATAGAAGATCTTGGTCCTGATTCCGATTATGAAATTAGCGAATATTCACCAGTTAATGACAAAAGGGGCAGAGGGAACAAATTGATTTTAAAGATATTATATAAAGAGGATAAGGATATAATTATTTATTCTTATGAAGAGTATGTTTAATTCCCCTCTATGTAGGTATAGAGGGGTTCTTTATTATTAAGGAGGTCAAAAATGCAAAATAAACCTTCACATATAGCTATAATAATGGACGGCAATGGTCGTTGGGCAGAAAGTAATAATATGCCTCGTAATTACGGTCATAAAAAAGGAGTCGAAACCTTAAAAGATATCGTGAAAGCATTTATAGAATTTGAGATTCCTAGTTTAACAGTTTATGCTTTTTCAACCGAAAACTGGAAACGGCCTCCTAAAGAAGTGAAGTACTTAATGGCTTTATTTGGTAGAACTATTGATAACGAAGCTGATCAATTAGATCAAAAAGGTGTAAGAATAAATATAATTGGACGCCGGAATAACCTGGATGATGAATTAGTAAAAAAGATAGAATGGATTGAAAAACTTACTAAAAATAATGAAAAGCTTGAATTAAATATAGCTTTTAATTATGGTGGAAGAGCTGAAATTATTGATGCTGTAAAATCTGTAATGGGTAATTCAAATATTGATTTAGAAGCTTTAGATCAGGAATTAATAAGTGAAAATTTATATAATCCTAATATTTCCAATATAGAGTTTATAATTAGGACCGGTGGGGATCAGAGAATAAGCAACTTTCTTTTATGGGAATCTGCTTATGCAGAATTATATTTTACAGATACTTATTGGCCGGAATTTGATAAAAAAGATTTAAAAAAAGCATTGGTTAATTTTTCTAATAGAGATAGAAAATTTGGAGCGCTTGATAATGGAGATGATAATTAAATGTTACTAAAAAGAGTTATAAGTAGTATTATTGGGATCCTAATTTTCATATTAATAGTTACCTGGGGACACTTTCCCTTTTTTATCTTAATATCTCTTATCACAATTGTGGCTCTTATTGAATTTAACAAGATGACTGAACATGATAATTTATTGCCCCTTGTGGTTAGCAGTATTCTTTTTTTAATTGTATCTTATTTAAATCTCATTTTTAAATTAGATTTTCCAATTGAATATCTCTTTGTCTTAATTTTATTAATCTTTTTTTATGATAGTTATAGAAGAAATGATTTGGATAATATTATTGAGACCACTTCTAGTAACATATTAGCGATTATTTATATTGTGTTTGGCCTTATATATTTTATATATCTTAGAAATATAGATTTTAAATTTGGTCTATGGATTGCTTTAATAGCAACCTGGTTGACCGATATCGGGGCCTATTTTGTTGGTAAATATTATGGTAAAATAAAACTGGCACCTAAAATCAGTCCCAAAAAAACAATTGAAGGAGCTATAGGCGGGATTATAGTATCTTTTCTTTTCGTGATAGCCTATACCCTTTATTTAGATGTTTTTTCCGGTATATGGCTTATTTATGCAGTTTTACTGCCGTTTATAGCAGTTGTAGGAGACCTCTTTGAATCAGCACTTAAAAGAGCTACAGGTGTTAAAGATTCAGGACATGTAATCCCTGGACATGGAGGGATTCTGGATAGATTTGATAGCCTCCTATTTACGATTCCATTTACATATTTTTTCTTAACATTATTTTTAAGTTAGGAGGCGTATATTAATGAAGAATTTAATTTTATTGGGGTCTACAGGTTCAATTGGTACCCAGGTTTTAAAAGTTATTGACTTTATAAAAGAAGATTGGAATATCGATGTTCTAACAGCCAACAAAAGCGTTGAAAAGATTACTGAACAAGCCATCAAATATAAACCTCGTTATGTAGTAATGAGT
The DNA here is from genome assembly GCA_046482435.1 of Halanaerobiales bacterium. Taxonomy (GTDB): domain Bacteria; phylum Bacillota; class Halanaerobiia; order Halanaerobiales; family M55B127; genus M55B127. The sequence goes on along the minus strand of JAWOEZ010000038.1, from coordinate 33,363 downwards.
GATAAAAATAGTGCTGATAAGTTAAAGCTTAAATTAAGGGATTATAACATTAAAGTTTTAAGCGGCCAAAAAAATTTAAATGAAATAGTTAAATTAGATAATATAGATCTGGTAATTAATGCTTTAGTAGGAGCAGCAGGGCTTATCCCCACCTTAAATACAATTGATAATAGGACTAAATTGGGTTTAGCTAATAAGGAGAGTCTAGTTGTGGGGGGTCATTTGGTCAAAAATAAATTACAGCAAATAGAAAAAAATGACCTATTACTGCCGATTGATAGTGAACACAATGCGATATTTAGGTTACTAAAAGAACATTCCAAAAATGAATTAAAGACCATATTATTAACCGCTTCTGGCGGTCCTTTTATTAATAAAAAGTTATCTGAACTCAAAAAAGTTACAGTTGAAGAGGCTCTAAACCATCCTAATTGGGAAATGGGAAGTAAGATCACTATCGATTCTGCAACTATGATGAATAAAGGACTCGAAGTTATAGAAGCACATTGGTTATTCGATGTTGAATATGATAAAATAGATGTAGTGATTCATCCCCAAAGTATAATTCACTCTATGATAGAATTAATAGATAATTCTATTTATGCTGAAATGAGTGTGGCTGATATGAAAATGCCAATTCAATATGTACTTCAATACCCTGAGTTGAAAAAAGGAATCGGAGCTCAACTGAATTTAATAGAACAAGGGAAGTTGGAATTTATAAAAGCTGATTATGATAGATTCAAATGCCTTGCCTTAGCATATCAGGCAGGTAGAAAAGGTGGTAGTTATCCCGTTGTTCTCAATGCAGCAAATGAAGTTGCAGTTGATAAATTTCTTGCTGAAAAATTAGATTTCTTAGATATACCATTAATTATTAAAAAAGCTTTAGACTCACATAAAAAAGTAGATGACCCGGATATTAATCAGATATTAGAACTAGATAAATGGTCCAGGAAATTCGTAGAGGAGGTAGTTTAATATGTTCGTTACAATTCTCAGTTTTATAATTGTACTGGGAATCTTAATTTTTATACATGAGTTTGGACATTATATAACCGCTAAATTAAGTGATATTAGAGTTGAAGAGTTTGCATTGGGCTTTGGGCCAAAGTTACTTTCAAAAAAACGAGGTGAAACAGTTTATTCTATAAGGATGATTCCCCTGGGTGGGTTTTGTAATATGACAGGTGAGTTCGTCCCAGATGAAGATGAGGATAGTGAAAGTTTAGAAATATATAATGAAGCAAAAGCCAAGGGAAGATGTTTTCATCAGAAATCAATCTGGAAAAGATTTGCAGTGATTTTCATGGGTCCCCTGATGAATTTTATGTTAGCAGTTGTTATTTTCTTTTTGATTTTTAACATTGCTGGGTTGCCAACAAGCACTTCTAATCAGCCGATTATCGGAGAATTAGATCCAAGTAGACCTGCCTCAGAAGCTGGTCTTTTACCTGGAGATGAGATTATTGAAATAGAAGATAACCAGGTAGAAACCTGGGGGGAAATGACCGAGATAATTCACAACTCCGAAATGAAACCTCTTGAAATTACTGTAAGAAGAGATAATGATACTTTAACTTATAATATAGAACCTGAAAGAAACGAAGAGATGGGTGTTAATATAATAGGGGTTTATCCAAAGGTAGTAAGAGAAAACATTGGGTTCTTTCGTTCAATACAACGTTCTGTAGGTCAAACCTGGAATGTTATTACCCTAACAATAACCGGATTTGCTCAGATGATTTCCAAGCGATCTATGGAAGGTGTAGGTGGTCCGGTCATGATTGCTTCAATTATTGGACAGGCGGCCCGGAATGGTGTTATAAATGTTATGAACTGGATGGCTATAATTTCAATTAACCTTGGAATTATTAACCTTCTACCAATCCCTGCTTTAGATGGTGGAAGAATACTCTTTATTGGTATTGAATTGTTAAGGGGGAAACCAGTCGATCCTAAAAAAGAAGGTTTTGTACATCTAGTTGGATTCATATTGCTAATGATATTGATGCTTTTTATAATATATAATGATATCGTTACTAGTTTTTTCTAAAGGAGAAAATTTTATGATAACAAGAAGGAAAACTAAAAGTATATATTATGATGATCTGGGAGTGGGCAGTGATTTTCCAATAACTGTTCAATCAATGACAAATACTAAGACCCACCAAAGTGATCAAACAATTAAACAAATTCATGAATTAGAAAAAGCAGGCTGTGAGATTATTAGGGTAGCAGTTCCTGATAATAAGTCTGCTTTAGTTTTATCAAAAATAAAAGAAAATATTAATATACCTCTCATTGCAGATATCCACTTTAAGCCCAAATTGGCTCTGGAAGCAATTAAACAGGGTGTAGATGGACTAAGAATCAATCCCGGCAATATAGGTCCTAAAAGTGAAATAATTTCTGTTGTAGAGGCTGCTAAACAAAAGAAGATTCCAATCAGAATTGGTGTAAATTCTGGTTCAATAGAGAAAAATATTTTAGAAAAGTATGGTAAACCTACAGCTGAAGGTATGGTTGAAAGTGTACTTAAACATGTGAAGATGTTAGAAGAACTTGAGTTTAATGAAATTGTAATATCTATGAAATCTACAGATGTTTTGATGACTTTAAAAGCTCACCAAATTTTAGCTAAAGAAGTTAAATATCCTTTTCATATCGGTGTAACAGAGGCCGGTAGTGGAGAAGAAGGCATTATTAAATCTTCAATAGGAATAGGATTACTTTTAAAAAAAGGATATGGTGATACCCTGCGAGTTTCTCTAACAGGTAATCCTGTTAAAGAGGTCTATACAGGATTTGAAATTTTAAAAAATTTAAAATTAAGGAAGCGGGGTATTACGATAATTTCTTGTCCCACCTGTGGGAGAACTGAAGTTGATTTGGAGAAGATTACTAAAAAAATCAAAAAAGAAATAAAAAGATTTGATAAAGATTTTGAAGAAGGTTTAACTGTAGCAGTGATGGGTTGTCCTGTCAACGGACCGGGTGAAGCACGCGAAGCAGATTTGGGCCTTGCCTGTGGTAAAAAATCCGGATTGCTGTTTAAGGCTGGGAATGTAATAAAAAAGATTGAGGAAGATGAGATCATAAATACCCTAATCGAAGAAATAAAAAAGATGAGGAGTGAGTGAGAATGAGAATGTCAAAATTATATCTGCCAACACTAAAAGAAGACCCTGCAGAAGCTGATATTATAAGTCATCAGCTTATGTTGAGATCAGGAATGATGAGGAAATTAAGCCCCGGTATCTTTTCTTATTTACCCTTAGGTTATAGAGTAATTAGAAAAATAGAAAATATTGTACGAGAGGAAATGAACAAAACTTCTTCACAGGAAGTACTATTACCAGTTATGCAGACAGCTGAAATTTGGGAGAAATCTAATAGATGGGAACAATTTGGTCCTCTAATGATTAAATTTAAAGATAGAAAAGACCATGAATATTGTTTAGGACCAACTCATGAAGAGGTTATTGCTGACTTAATAAAAGATGAAGTAAGATCATATAAAGACCTTCCTTTAAACTTATATCAGATCCAGACTAAAGTTAGAGATGAAATCCGCCCTCGTTTTGGAGTTATGAGGGGACGAGAATTCATCATGAAAGATGCCTACAGTATGGATACTGATGATGAAGGTTTAGATAAAAGTTATCAAGAAATGTATAATGCCTATGTCAATATATTTGACCGTTTGGGCTTAGAAACAAGAGTGGTAAAAGCTGATTCGGGTGCTATGGGTGGAAAAGATTCACACGAATTTATGGTTATAGCTGAATCAGGCGAAGATGATATAGCAGTTTGTGATAGTTGTGATTATGCTGCAAATACTGAATTAGCAAGCGGATATGAAAAAGAAGAGGTTATCGATAAAGATTTAAAAGAAAGAAAACTTATCGATACACCAAATATTAAAACAATTGAAGGCCTGGAAGATTTTTTAAATATAGATGGTTCTAAGATGATAAAAACCATGTTAATGAAAGCAGATGATGAGTTAGTTGTAGTTTTGGTGAGAGGTGACGACCAGCTGAATGAAGTTAAGTTAACAAATTATCTTCAAGCTACAAATTTAGAACCGGCTGGGGAAGAAGAAATAGTAGAAGTTTTTGGTGTTAAACCGGGATTTATAGGGCCTATAAATATTAGTGATTATAAAATAATTGCTGATCATAGGGTTAAAAAGATGCGAAATGCTATTTGTGGTGCTAATATTGAAGATAAACACTATAGTAATGTAAGTCCGGACCGTGATTTTGAGGTAGAACAATATGTAGAGCTAAGAACTGTAAAAGCAGGCGATATTTGTTCTGAGTGTAAAGAAGGCAAATTAGATATTGAACCCGGAATCGAAGTTGGACATATTTTTAAATTAGGCACAAAATACAGTGAAAGCATGGGAGCTACTTACTTAGATGAAAATGGCAAAGCTCAGCCAATAGTAATGGGTAGTTACGGAATAGGTATAACCAGGATAGTAGCTGCTGCTATAGAACAGGGTAATGATCAGAATGGAATCATATGGCCAAGAGATTTAGCTCCTTATCAAATAATAATATTACCACTAGGTAGAAGTCAAGAAGTTAATAAAAGAGCTGAAGAATTATACGAAACTTTCCAAAAAATGGATATTGAAGTTCTATTAGATGACCGTGATGAGAGAGCCGGGGTTAAATTTAATGATGCCGACTTAATTGGTATCCCATTAAGAATAACTGTTGGAAGCAGGTCATTACAAAATAATGTATTGGAAGTTAGAAACAGACAAACTGGGGATGATTTTGAAATTTCTATTGATAATTATAAAAAAGAAATCAAAAAGTTACTTTCCGAATTGAAATAAGAAAGGAGCACTCCAGATGAGAATAAAAGCTTTAATTCCTGCTTTCAATGAAGAAAAAACCATCGGAAATATTATCGATATTTTAAATTCAATTCCTCTTATAGACGAGGTGATTGTGGTAGATGATGGTTCAGTAGATAACACTTATCAAGAAGCTGATGCAAGAGGTGCTCAAGTTATAAAGTTAGATAAAAACAGAGGAAAAGGGGCTGCACTTCAGGAAGGTATTGCAAGAATAGAGACGGATGTAATCTTATTGCTGGATGGGGATCTGATCGGTTTAACTGATGTTCACATCTATAAATTAATTAACCCCTTACTAGCTGATGAGGCTGATATGACAATAGGTATTTTTAAAAAAGGCAGAGGTTTAACAGATCTTGCTCAGGTAGTTTCACCGAAACTTTCCGGACAGCGGGCTATTAAACTTTCTGAATTAAAGAAATTAAGAAGTTTAGATCAAGAAGGTTTCGGTGTAGAAGTTGCTTTAAATAAACATTTCAAGGATAAAGCTAGGACAAAAAAGGTGCCTCTAAAAGACTTGACCCACGTGATGAAAGAAGAAAAGATGGGGTTTTTTGAAGGAGCAAAAGCAAGGTCAAAAATGTATTTAGATATTTTAAAATCTTTATTAAAAAACATAATAGAATAAACAGATTGTCTTAGGAGGGGTTCTAGATTGAAAGTCATTCAACCAGGGGAAGAATTTAAAAATAAAATAAAATATATATTAATTAATCCTGAAAAGAAAATTTGTAAAGTAATTTTAAATAAAGAGAACAAAGAAAAAGAGGTAATAAGTCAATTTACTAAAATTTTACCAGATTTCAATATAGACTGTGAAATTGCTTTGTCTACTGAAGAAGAAGTTGAAATGATTTGGCCTCAATTAACAAAGGAATTCAATCAAAAGTTTACTTATAGTAAATCTTGGTTTGAAAGGGCTAAATTATACTTTCCAGATAATAAATTAGTTATTTCTTTAGAGACTAATTTAGCGGCTAAGAAAATGAATAACCCTAAAGTAGTTAACTTTATAAAGAATAGAATTTATTATTACTTGGACCGCGAACTAAGTATTGAAATTATAAATGGGGATTTCTTTAAAGATGATGAGTCTTTAAAGAAAGAATTGGAAGAGCAATTAAAGAAAAAAGATGCAAAAAGGAAAGAAAAGCGTTCAAGGAAAAATAAAATAATTTATGGCAGGAAAATTAATAACACGAAGAATAAAATTAAAATAGATAATATAAAGTCAGAACAAAAAAATGTTGTGACCAGCGGAATATTATTTGATCAAGAGGTAAAACAAATCAAAAAAAATTTAACCCTACATACTTTTCATATTACAAATTACAAAGATTCTCTGACCTGTAAGGCTTTTTTAAGAAATGGGCAAAAAATCAATTTAGAAAAGGATATGAAGGTATTAGTTCGGGGTGAAGTTCAATATGATAAATACAGCAAAGACTTAATACTTATGTCAAATGATATCAATAAAATAGGGGAAAGAAAACAAAGACAAGATCAAGCTAAAGAAAAAAGAGTAGAACTTCATCTTCATACAAAAATGAGTGCAATGGACTCCACAGTAGAAGTTAAAGAGGCCGTAAAACAGGCTGCTGACTGGGACCATGATGCTATAGCTATCACTGACCATGGGGTGGTTCAAGCTTATCCAGATGCTTATCAAGCTGGACAAGAACATGATGTAGATATTATCTTCGGTCTAGAAACTTATCTTATTGATAATGGTAAACCTATCGTTGAAAATCCAATAGATGAACCTATAGAAGAAACTGAATTTGTGGTTTTTGATTTAGAAACTACTGGTTTAAATCCAGTCCAAAATGAAATCATTGAAATCGGGGCTGTCAAAATAAAGAATGGAGAGCTAATTGATCAATTTTCTTCACTGGTAAAACCCGATAAAAAAATTCCTGGTAAAATAACGGAGCTCACCGGGATAGATAATAACATGGTAAAAGATGCTCTTTCCTTTAAAAAGGTATTTAATTCTTTTGTTGATTTTATTGAGGGATGTCCTTTAGTGGCTCACAATATGGACTTTGATTATAGTTTTATCAGAAAACCTTTAAGCGAATATAAAAAGCAAACTGAGGTTACTTTAATTGATACTTTAACCCTAGCAAGAGCTGTTTTGCCCGAGTTGAAAAACCATAAACTTGCAACTTTGGTTAATTATTATGATATTTCCCTTGATAATCATCATCGTGCCCTTGATGATTGCAAGGCTACCGCCTCATTATTTCGTGAATTATTAAATGAAGACCATGAGTTTGAGATTTCTACAGTTGAAGATATAAATGATTTAACAAAAAATATTGATTGGAAAAAATCTCGACCTTATCATGCTATTGTTTTAGCAAAAAATCAAGAAGGGTTAAAGGAAATTTATAAACTTGTTTCTGAATCTCATTTAAATAACTTTTATCGGAAACCCAGGATCTTAAAAAGTGATTTACTAGCCAATCGTGAAAATTTATTAATTGGTTCAGCCTGTGAATCAGGACAGCTTTTTAATTATATTTTAAATGATAGAAGTTCTAAAGAGATTAATGAAGTTGTTGAATTTTACGATTTTTTAGAAATTCAACCACTTGCTAATAATGAATTTTTGATTCCTGAACAGATTGAAGATCGTCAAGAATTAAAAAAGATAAACAAGAGAATCTATAAGTTAGGAAAAAAACATGATAAACCTGTTGTAGGTTCTGGAGATGTCCATTTCTTAGAACCTAAAGATAAAATTTATAGGAAAGTATTACAAGCCGGACAGGGATTTGATGATTATGATAATCAAGCTCCCTTATACTTCAGGACTACTGATGAAATGCTTGAAGAGTTTGATTATTTTAATGATGAAGAAGCTCATCAGATTGTGATCGAAAACACTAATAAAATTTATAATAAGATTGAAGACATCAAACCAATTCCCGATGGTCTATATACCCCTGAAATTGATGGGGCAGATCAAACTATTAAAGAAATGAGTTATAAAAAAGCCCAAAAACTATATGGAGAGAATTTACCACAGGAAATAGAAGATAGATTAAAAAAAGAACTTAATTCAATAATTGATAATGGTTATTCAGTAATTTATCTTATCGCTCATAAATTGGTGAAAAGGTCTTTAGAAGATGGTTATCTGGTAGGTTCAAGGGGCTCAGTCGGATCATCTTTTGTGGCTACAATGTGTGATATTACAGAAGTAAATCCACTACCTCCTCATTACAGGTGTGAAAACTGTAAGAATGTTGAAATAATTAAAGACATTAAAGTTAGTACAGGTGTGGATTTAACTGCTAAAAAATGTCCAGAGTGTGGTCATCAATATCAAAAAGATGGGTTTGACATTCCCTTCGAAGTATTCATGGGTTTTAAAGGAGATAAAGTACCAGATATTGATTTGAATTTTTCTGGAGAATATCAAAATAAAATACATGAAGTAACGGAACAATATTTCGGTAGAGATTATGTATTTAGAGCGGGGACAATTTCTACAATTGCTTCTAGAACTGCCTTTGGCTTTGTTAGAAATTATTTAGATGATAATGAAATTGATGTCAAAAAGGCTGAAGTAAATAGATTGGTTGAGGGCTGTACCGGTATAAAAAGAACCACCGGGCAACATCCCGGGGGAATAATGGTAGTTCCTAAAAAGATGGATATATATGACTTTACACCTATTCAACACCCCGCTAATGATCAAGATACCAGGGTTAGAACTACACATTTTGATTATCATTCTATAAGTGGAAGAATTTTAAAACTAGATTTACTAGGTCATGATGATCCCACTTCTCTTAGGATGTTAGAGGACCTCACAGGTGTAAACCCTGAAACGATACCTTTAGATGATCCAAAAACCATGAAGATATTTTCCACAACTGAAAGTATAAATGTAAGTAAAGAGAATATAAATTCCGAAGTTGGGACTTATGGAATTCCTGAATTTGGAACTAGTTTTGTCAGACAGATGCTTGTTGAAACAAGACCCTCGACCTTTGCAGAACTTGTCAGAATAAGTGGTTTATCACATGGAACAGATGTGTGGTTAAATAATGCTAGAGAATTAATCAAAGATGATCTTGCTAATTTATCTGAAGTTATATCTGTTAGAGATGACATAATGAACTTTCTACTGCAGAAAGGTATGGAGCCGCTCGATGCTTTCCGGATTATGGAGCATGTGAGAAAAGGTAAGGGATTAACAGCGCAAGAAGCAAGTAAGATGAGAAAGATTAATATCCCGGATTGGTATATTGAATCATGTAAAAAAATAAAATATATGTTTCCAAAAGCACATGCTGCAGCTTATGTAATGATGGCCTATAGAATAGCTTATTTTAAAGTTCATTTTCCAAGGGCTTTTTATCTAACATATTTTTCAACAAAGGCTAGTGCTTTTGATGCTCAAATTGTTGATAAAGGTTTGGAATTTGTTAATGACTATTTAAATAAATTGAATAAACAGGATAAATTAACTGCTAAAGATAAAGAAACTATAACTATTTTAGAAGTGGTAAGAGAAGCCATGTTACGGGGCATTAAATTTGGTAAAGTTGATCTATATAATTCAAAAATGAATAAATTTATTTTAAAAGATGAAAAACTAATCCCTCCACTAATTTGTTTAGAGGGTTTGGGAACAAGTGCTGCTAAAAGTATAATAGAAGCTAGAAAAGATGGGGATTTTATTTCTATTGAGGATTTATCGAATAGAACAAGGTTAAGTAAAACAGTTATTGAAAAGATGAAAGAACATGGAACATTAAAGGGGCTTCCTGAAAAGAATCAACTCTCACTTTTTACAAGCTCTTGAAAAACCTATCTTTTTATGATAATCTTAAGTATAGTATATGTTGTATTTTATTGAGGAGTGGGCCTGTCCCACTCTTTAATTTATGAAAGCGAGGTTTTATAGGTGAGTGTAGTTGATAGGTTAAGAAAATTAATTATACCTATAGTTAAGGTAAATAATCTTGACTTTGTAGATATAGAATATCTAAAAGAAGGTGAAAACTGGATTTTAAGAGTTTTTGTAGAAAATAATGATGGTGAATTAACAATCGAACATTTAAGTAAGTTAAGTAGACTAATCAGTAAAAAATTAGATGAGAAAGATCCTATCGATAAAAGTTATTTTTTGGAAGTTTCTTCTCCCGGTGTAGAAAGACCTTTAAGAAAAATAAAGGATTATGAAAGATTTAGGGGAGAAGATATTAAAATTAGTACCTATCGTAAAATCAATGACACAAAAGAATTTATAGGTAAATTGATTGGTATTGATGAAAACAAAGTGATCACTATCAAATTAAAAGACACAGCTGAAGAAATGGAAATTGATTTTTCCGATATAGCAAAAGCTAATTTATATGAGGACTTTAATTTTTAATTGAATCAGGAGGAGGAATAAAATGAATCTGGACTTTTTGAATGCACTTGAAGATATCGAAAGTGATAAAGGTATTTCAAAAGATATATTACTTGAAGCAATTGAAGTAGCTTTACTTTCAGCTTATAAAAAAGATTTTGGTTCAAAAGAAAATGTAAGTGTTGAAATTGATCAAGAAGTTGGTGAGGTAAAGGTGTTTTTGAGGAAAAAAATTGTAGAAGAGGTGAGCAATAAACACTATGAAATTGATTATAAGGAAGCTAAGGAGATCGATTCCGCTAGTGAAGTAGGAGATTATATAGACATCGAAGTTACCCCAGATAATTTTGGTAGAATCGCTGCACAAACAGCTAAACAAGTAGTTATGCAGAGAATAAGAGAAGCAGAAAGAGATGTGCTTTACGAGGAATACAAACGTAAAGAAGGCGAAATAATTACAGGTACTATCCAGAGATTTCATAAAGATAATGTCCTTATCGATATGGGTAAAACAGAGGCTCTATTACCGGTTTCAGAACAAATTCCTAATGAAGAATATAGAGTAGGTTCCCGCTTAAAGCTTTATGTTGTAGAAGTATCTTCTACAACCAAAGGTCCAAGGATATTGGTTTCTAGAACCCATCCCTCTTTACTTAAAAGGCTTTTTGAAGTAGAGGTACCAGAAATATTTGATGGAATAGTGGAAATCCGTTCTGTTGCAAGAGAAGCTGGTTTTAGATCAAAAGTTGCTGTTTCGTCATATGATAGTAAAGTTGACCCTGTAGGAGCTTGTGTTGGCCCTCAAGGTATGCGAGTTAAATCTGTAGTTGAACAGTTAAATGGAGAAAAAATAGATATTGTTCAATATAATGAAAACCCAAAACAATTTGTTTCAAATGCATTAAATCCGGCAGAAGTTATTGAAGTAATTTTAGATCAAGACCAACAGAGTGCTAAGGTTGTAGTTCCTGACTTTCAATTATCTTTAGCAATTGGTAAGGAAGGTCAAAATGCCAGGTTAGCAGCTAAATTAACAGGTTGGAAAATAGATATTAAGAAAGAAAGTGAATTTGAAGAAAATCAGAAAGTTGAGGATAGGACTGAGAATGAAGACAGATCTGAAGAAATTGAAGAGGAAGCAGATTCTGAAAACGGTGCAATAACAGATCGTTCAGACCTAGCAGGAGAAGAAGAAGACGCTGCACAAGACCAAAAAGAAACCAAAACAGAGAAATAAGTTACAATTTAATATGGAGGTGGTTAATTTGAGTAAAATTAGAATATATAAGCTGGCTGATGAATTAGAGATGGAAAGTAAGGAATTAATTGATATTCTTAATAACCTAGGAATAGAAGTTTCTTCTCATATGAGTACTGTTGAAGATGATACAGCTCAGCTTGTCAGAGAAATGGTAGAAGAAGAAAAAAGAGGAGAAGAAGAAGAAACTGAAGAGGCTTTGGATACAGGACAAGAAACAAAAACCCAAGAAGTTTCTGAAGAAAAAACAGAAGATGAGTCTGAATTTGTAGCAATATCTGATGGAATTACAATCAGAGAACTAGCAGAGAAATTAGATATTTCTGCAAATAATATTATAAAAGAAATGATGCAATTGGGAATTATGACAAATGTAAACTATTCTCTCGATGAAGATGAAATAGAAATCTTAAAAGAAGAACTTGGACTCGAGATTAAGCTAACTGGTGAAGTAGAAGAAGAGGAAGATAAAGAATTACAGTTAGAAGAAATTATAGATAGACCCGAGGATTTAGAACCCAGGCCTCCGATTGTAACCGTTATGGGTCATGTTGATCATGGTAAAACAACTCTACTAGATGTTATAAGAAAAACCAGAGTCGCAGAAGGAGAAGCGGGGGGTATTACCCAACATATTGGAGCATACCAGGCTGAATATGATAATGATAAGATAACATTTATAGACACTCCAGGTCATGAGGCTTTTACAGCGATGAGAGCCCGCGGAGCTCAATTAACTGATATTGTTATCTTAGTTGTTGCGGCGGATGATGGTGTCATGCCCCAAACTATTGAGGCTATAAATCATGCTCAAGCGGCTGGTATTCCAATGATAGTAGCAGTAAATAAAATTGATAAAGCAAATGCTCAACCTGATAGAGTAAAACAAGAATTAACCGAACATGGATTAGTTCCTGAAGAATGGGGTGGAGAAACCATATGTGTATCCATTTCTGCTCTAAAAGGAGAAAATATTGAGGAACTTTTAGAAATGGTTAACCTAGTTGCAGAATTAGAAGAACTTAAAGCTAACCCTGATAGAGTTGCTGATGGAGTGATCATAGAATCTGAATTAGATAGAGGACGTGGTTCGATTGCAACTGTGTTAGTTAAAAACGGCACTTTAAAAATTGGTGATTATATAATAGCTGGTTCAATAACAGGCCGGGTAAGAGCTTTACTGAACGAACATGGAGAAAGAGTTGAACAGGCTGAGCCAGGAACTCCTGTAATCGTGCTTGGATTTAATGATGTACCTGCAGCTGGAGATTATCTAAGAGTTATGGAAGATGAAAGGAAAGCAAAAGAACTAGCAGATAAAAGACGGGTAAAGAGAAAAGAAGAACGTCTCAAAAAAGATACTAAAGTATCTCTAGAAGATTTATATAGAAATATTCAAGAAGGTGAAATAAAAGAATTAAATGTTATAATAAAAGCCGATGTACAAGGTTCCATCGCTGCTCTAGAAAGTTCTTTAATGAATATTAAATCAGAGGAAGTAAGTGTGAATGTGATTCATACTGGAGTAGGGGCAATTAATGAAACTGATGTAAACTTAGCTAGTGCTTCAAATGCAATAATCATAGGATTTAATGTAAGGCCGGGAACAAATGCACGTAAAGCAGCTGAAAAGGAAAAAGTCGAAATAAAGACTTATCGGGTAATTTATCAAGTAATTGAAGATATTAGAGCTGCTATGTCAGGTCTGTTAGAACCCGAATATAAAGAAATAGTTGTTGGTAGAGTCGAAGTTAGAGAAACCTTCAAAGTGCCAGATGTCGGTATAATAGCTGGTTCGTATGTCAAAGAAGGAGAAGTTAATAGAAACGACTATGTAAGACTTCTTAGAAATGGTGTTGTAAAACATGAAGGAAATATAAGCTCACTTAAAAGATTTGAAGATGATGTTAGAGAGGTAAAAGAAGGATATGAGTGTGGAATTGGTATTGAAGATTATAATGATGTAAAGGTTGGAGACATATTAGAAATATATAGGTATAAGGAGATAGAAAGGTCCTTATAGAGGTGAAAAATTATGGCTAATGAAAAAAGAGTAAGACAGATGAGTCAATTATTAAAAGAAGAAGTTAGTAAAATATTATTGAATGAAATTAAAGATCCTAGAATTGGATTTGCTTCAGTTACTAAAGTAGAAGTTTCTAGTGATTTAAAACATGCAAAAGTAATGGTAAGTGTAATCGGTAGTGAACAAGAAAAGAAAGAAACAATGGAAGGTCTTCAGCAAGCAAGGAACTATATTAGAAAACTTATTGGTGAAAGGCTTACTACCTATCATACTCCAAAAGTAATATTTAGATATGATAATTCTATTGAGCAAGGTGTTCATATTTCTAATTTAATTGATGAAGTTATCGAAGAAGATGAAAAGAGGAAAGAAGACAGTGAAGAATAATTCTCTAAAAGAAATTGCAGATTATATAAGAAATAATGATAATTATCTCATAATAGGTCATATAGACCCTGATGGTGACGCTCTCGGGTCTACTATGGCCTTTAAATTTCTGTTAGATAGTTTAGGTAAAAATTCTTTAATCTTGTTTCATAGTGACCTGAGAGAAGAGTATGAAATTTTATTTAAATATTTAATTCCAGAAGATTATTTTATTTATCAAGATGCGGAAAAAATGTCTCAACTAAAAAAATATAAGAGAGCAATAGTATTAGATTCAGCAAATATCGAGCGACTTGGAAATTTTCAAGAACTAATCCAAGCTTGTTATAAGATAAATATTGATCATCATTATGATAATAGTAAATTTGGAAATTTAAATTATATTAATTCAGATCAATCTGCAGTAGGAAAAATTATCTATGATTTAACAAAAATCATGTCTGTTGATATCTCTGAACATTTGGGCACAGCTATAGCACTAGCAGTTTTGGCAGATACAGGTTTTTTGAAATATCCTAATAGTGATCCGGCAAGTTTTAGATTAATTGCAAACTTAAAGGAGAAGGGGATAGATATTGTTGAAATAAATAGATTTTTACAAAGTTTTTCTTCAATAAATTATTTAAAGCTGCTTGCAAAAGGTCTTGCAAACATTAAATTAGATAAATCAGGTAAAATTGCTTGGTTAGTTTTAAGTTATTCAGAATTAAAGGAAGTTGAAATTGATGATCAAGAAGTTAAAAACTTAGTTAATTATCCCCGTGATATTAGAGGTGTGGAAGTAGGAATATCATTTGTAGAAAAAGGTAAAAATTTCATTGATATAAGTTTCCGTTCCTTAAACTATGTTGATGTAAGTGAAATTGCACATAAATTTAAGGGGGGAGGTCACCCCAGAGCTTCAGGTACTAAAGTTGAAGGCAAATTAAATGACGTTGTAAATGAAGTAATTACTGAGGTGAAAAAGAATGTCTAAACCGCCTGCTATTATAAATGTTCTTAAACCCCCCGGGATGACTTCCTTCGATGTAGTGGGATATCTAAAAAGGGTTTTAAAAATCAAAAAATGCGGCCACACTGGTACTTTGGATCCGGCGGCATCAGGTGTATTACCTGTTTGTCTTAATAGGGGTACAAAAGTTATTCCGTTTTTACCAGAGGATGAAAAAGAATATATAGCATTGCTTAAATTTGGTAGTATTACAGATACCCTCGATAGGGATGGGGAAGTATTAAAAGAGGACATTAATTGGAAGTCCCTTTCAGAAGAGGAGATAAGAAGTTCGGTAGCTAGTTTCAAAGGAAAAATGAAACAACTACCTCCAATTTATTCTGCAATAAAAAAGGATGGTAAAAGACTATATAAGTATGCTAGAAACGGGAAAAATGTAGATCTTGAAAAAAGAGATATTGAAATCAAAAGTATTAAAATATTAAATATAGATTTACCTGTCATAAAGGTAAAAGTAAATTGTTCAAAAGGGACTTATATTAGGTCTTTAGCAAGAGATATTGGCAAAAATTTAGGAACCAATTCTCATTTAAAAAATTTACTGAGAACTGGGTCCGGACCTTTCAAACTTGATAATACTATATTATTAAATCAAATTAATAAACAAAACCTTGATAAGATTACAATACCTATCGACGAACCTCTTAATCACAGAGAATTAGAAGTAAAAGATTATGCTTTTAAGTATGCCATAAATGGCACTAAACTTCTTGAAAAGAATTTTCAAAATTGGCCTACTGATCTTGAATTGGGAGAAAGGCTTTTAATATATGGAAAAGATCAATTTATTTCAATAAGTGAAGTAAAATTAGATGAAGCCGGTAATATTTATATACAACCGTTAAGGGTATTCTATAATGGAGGTCAAAAATGATTATTATAAAAAGCAATACATTTGATCAATATGAAATAGATCAAAATATAATAGCGATAGGCTCTTTTGATGGGATTCATAAAGGTCATAAAAAAATATTAGATAAAACATTGTCCTTAGCAGAAGTTAAAGGATTAAAAAGTGGTCTTCTAACCTTTGAGCCTCATCCACAAGAAGTAGTTGGTGATGAAAAATCGCATTATTATATTAGTTCAAAAGCTCAAAAAAGAAATCATATAAAAGATATGGGTTTTGATTATTACTTTGAAATGAATTTTAGCGAAGATCTCGCCCAAACCGCCTTTGATGATTTTGTTAAGAAAATTGTTGTAAACAATTTAAAAACCAAGCATATCGTTGTGGGTTCAGATTTTAAACTCGGTCATAAAGGTGATGGAAATATCAATAAGCTTCGAAAATTAGGAAAGAAATATAATTTTGACGTTACAGCTGTTAAACCCAAAAAAATTGGAGAACATAAAATATCAAGCAGTGTAATAAGAGACCTGATAAAAGCAGGCAGATTGGATGAACTAAAAGATCATTTAGGCAATAATTTTAAAATTGAAGGTAAAGTAGTAGAGGGTTATGGTAGAGGTCGTAAATTGGGTATTCCCACCGCAAATATTAAACCGAGCACAGAATATGTGCTACCCCCAGACGGAGTTTATGCAGTTTATTTTTATCTAAATGATAATAAATATAAAGGTGTAGTTAATTTTGGACATAAACCTACATTCAATGATCATAATTTTACTATAGAAGTACACCTTCCTAATTTTGAAGGTGATCTATATGGGGAATATGTTGAAATAGAATTAGTTGAATTTATCAGAGGAGAAGAGGAATTTGAAGATGTTGATGAACTTATTGATACAATAGACAAGGATATTCTTTACATCAAAGAATTACTATGATATACTTTTTGTGTTAATTCAATACCTTATACTAGGGAATTGAGTCCTCAACTTTTCACTTGGTATAAGGCGCATAAACAAATCAGGAGGTGAACTAATATGATTTCTAAAGAACGAAAACAAGAGATAGTTCAAAATTATCAAAGGGATAAAAATGACACTGGTTCTCCAGAAGTACAAATTGCTCTTTTGACTGAAAGGATTTCTCAGTTAACTGAACATTTAAAAGAACACAAGCAGGACCATTCTTCTCGCAGAGGACTACTTAAAATGGTAGGCCAAAGAAGAAAACTTTTAAGATATTTACAAAACAAAGATGTTGAAAGATATCGTGAATTAATTTCCAGTTTAGGAATTAGACGTTAATTTTTAAAAGGTATTTAAAAGAGCGGGGATTATCCCGCTCTTTATTTTAGAAATAATAATTTAGGAAAATAGAAGGAGGATATAAACGAATGACCAAAAATTGGAAGACACAATTTGCCGGTACAGAAATAGAATTTGAAACCGGTAAAGTAGCCAAACAGGCTAATGGTGCAGTCACCGTTAAGTACGGTGATTCTATGGTTTTAGTTACTGCTACCATGTCAGGGCCGAGAGAGGGTATTAATTATTTTCCCTTGATGGTAAACTATGAGGAAAGAATATATTCTATTGGTAAGATACCAGGAAGTGTGAATAGAAGAGAGGGTCACCCTCGTGACTTCGCGACCTTATCGGCACGTTTAATTGATAGGCCACTACGTCCACTTTTTCCAGATGGAATGAGACATGATGTACAAGTAATTGCAACAGTTTTATCTGTTGATAAAGATCATGAGCCCGATATAATTGCTATGAACGGTGCATCAGCAGCTTTAATGTTATCTGATATACCTTTTGAGGGACCGATTGCCGGTGTGAAAGTTGGTTTGGTTGATGATAAATTAGTTATAAACCCAACTGAAGAGGAAAGAGAAGATTCCCGACTCGATTTAACTGTTGCTGGGACTGAAGAAGCAGTAATGATGGTAGAAGCGGGAGCAGATCAAGTTGATGAAGATATTATATTAGATGCTATCGAAAAAGCTCATCAAGAAATAAAAGAAATAGTTAGTATTCAAAAAGATATGAGAGAAGAAGCTGGTAAAGAGAAAACCGAAGTACCACTTGTTAACGATGTTGATAATAAAATAGAAGAGATGGTAAAAGAATTTGCTTCTGATAAACTTAGAGATGCTATTGACACAGAAGAAAAACTAGAAAGAGCCGAACAAATTGACCAGCTTAAAGAGGATACAAAAGGATATCTAGAAGATAATCTAGAAGATTATGAAGAAAATGAAAGTAACTATAATAAAATGGTTGGTACTATTTTCGATAAGCTAACCAAAAAGCACGTCAGAGAAATGATCTTACAGGATCAAAAACGACCAGATGGACGTTCTTATGATGAGATAAGACCTGTTTGGTGTGAAGTGGGTAATTTACCACGTGCTCATGGCTCCGCTATATTTACTAGAGGTGAAACTCAGGCTTTAAGTGTAGTAACCTTAGGTGCAAGTGGTGATGAAAAAACTATATTTGGACTTGGTGAAAACGAAAGTAAACGCTATATGCACCATTACAATTTTCCACCTTATAGTGTTGGAGAAACAAAACCTCTTAGAGCACCAGGGCGGAGAGAAATTGGACATGGTCATCTAGGTGAAAGAGCCTTAAAACCGATGATTCCTGATAAAGAAGATTTTCCTTATACAATAAGGGTTGTTTCTGAAGTTCTCGAATCCAACGGATCTTCTTCTCAAGCTAGTATCTGTGGTAGTACATTAGCACTAATGGATGCTGGAGTAGATATTAAAAATCCTGTTTCAGGGATTGCAATGGGCCTTATTAAAGAAGGCGATGACTATGCGGTTCTATCTGATATACAGGGCATGGAAGACCATTTTGGAGATATGGACTTCAAAGTTGCGGGAACTAAAAATGGCATCACAGCTTTACAAATGGATATTAAGGCCAGTGGCTTATCTAAAGATATATTGAGGAATGCTTTGAATAAAGCCCGTCAAGGTAGATTTTATATCTTAGATAAGATGCTTGAAGTTATAAGTGAACCCCGTCAAGAACTATCTGAACATGCCCCACTTATTATGACTATGAATATTAATCCAGATAAGATTAGGTATGTCATTGGGCCTGGTGGAAAGATGATTAATAAGATTATTGATGAAACAGATGCCAGTATTGATATCGAAGATGATGGAACAATATTTATACTCGCAGATGATCAGGAAAATGGTAAAAAAGCTAAAAAAATGATTGAGAATTTAACAAGAGAAGTAGAAGTTGGCGAAGTATATAATGGTAAGGTCAAAAAAATTATGAACTTCGGTGCTTTTGTTGAAATTCTACCTGGCAAAGAAGGATTAGTTCATATTTCAAATATTGCTGATCGGCATGTTGATGAAGTAAGTGATGTATTGAGTGAAGGTGATCAAATTAAAGTTAAAGTAATTAAGATAGATGATAAGGATAGAATTAATCTGTCTATGAAAGATGTGGATCAGGATTCTGAATAAGAAAAACTTGCAAAAAATAATAATGATTGATTGTTAAGACTCACCTCAAGTAAACTCCTTCTAAATTTAATGATTTAGTTGGAGATGAATTGAGGTTGTTTTTTTACATATTATAACTGTTTTTCAATGATGAAGGAGATCTTTTGATGAAATTAGGAAGACATCTTTCGATAAGTGGTGGTATTGATAAAGCTATTGAAGAAGCTGTTAAACTTAATACTAATTCCCTGCAAATTTTTATTAAATCACCACGAAGCTGGAAGAAAAAAACTATCACTGACCAAAAAATAAAGAGAATTAAAGAGAAAAGAAGTAAATTAGGAATTAAAAAATTAGTTGTACATTCTAGCTATCTTGTGAATTTAGCTTCCCCGGATCAGAAATTATATAAAAAATCAATTAAGGAATTAAAAGCAGGCTATTATCAATCCGGGTTGTTTGATACAGATTATTATGTTTTTCATCCCGGCAATTATGTAAAATCATCTAAAATAAAGGGAATTAAAAGGATTATAGATGCTGTTATAGAAATATTTAAAGAAGTGGACAATAATACTAAACTGCTCATCGAGAATACTGCAGGTGCTGGTACTGAAATTGGAAGTAATTTAGATGAATTAAAAAATATATTGGATGAAGTCAATAATTATAAAAGAATGGGACTCTGTTTAGACCTATGCCACCTTTTTGCAGCTGGCTATAATATATCTAATAAAGCAGGAATAGATGATTTAATTAAAAAAGTAGAAAATAAAATAGGTTTAAGAAATTTGCAATTAATTCATCTCAATGATTCCAAATTTGATTTAGATACAAATAAAGATAGACACGCCCATATCGGCCAAGGTAAAATTGGATTAGAGAGTTTCGAATACATTATTAACCATCAAAAACTAAAGGACCTCTTATTTATTATTGAAACACCTCCCTTTGATGGGGAAGATAAAGATCTTAAAACAATATTAAAATTAAAAGGTGAATAAGTTGGAGACAGTAGATATATTAACTCAGAAAATAAAAACTAAAATAAAAGATGAGATAAATCAAGCTGATGGAAATGAAGTTTTTTTTCTTCTGAAAATTGATTTTGAAAAAGAAGTTGTAAAAAACCTTGAAGTTTTAGCAAGGGGTAATAAAAAGATGGCCCCTGCTATAATTGATACCTTACCAAAAAATTCAATGGTTTTACATAATCATCCTTCTGGTAATACTACCCCTTCAGGAGCAGACATTCAAGTGGCTTCAGAGCTTGGAAACAAGGGAATTGGTTTTGCTATTTCCGATAATGATGTAGAAAATATTTATGTCTTAGTAGAGCCGAAGGATATTGGAGAAGTGGAAGCAATAAATAATAAAAAAATATTGAAATATTTTAAAGATGATGGGCCACTTTCCAAAAAAATGAAAGACTTTGAATATAGAAATCAACAGTTAGAAATTACAGAAAAAATTATAAATAACTTTAATAATGCGGAACTTACATTAATAGAAGCAGGTACAGGAATTGGTAAATCTTTGGCATATTTAATACCTGCTTTATATTGGGCAGTAAATAATGAGCAACCCGTAGTTGTTTCTACTAATACTATTAATTTACAACAGCAGATTATAGATAAAGATATTGAATTTCTAAAAAATGTCCTGCCTTTTGATTTTAAAGCCGATTTGGCAATCGGTCGAAAAAATTATTTATGTCTTCGAAAGCTCAAAAATATAGGTAATTCTTTGGATAATAGTGGAAAAGATAGTTTTGATAAAATTGTCGACTGGGCTGAGAAGACAAAAACTGGTGTGAGAGGCGAAATAAAATTCAATTTAAAGACTTCTGTCTGGGATGAAGTTGCTTCTGATAATGATTACTGTATTGGTAGCTTATGTCCATATTATGATGATTGCTATTTTATGAAAGCCAGAAACGAGCTATTTAATTCTGATATAATCGTAGTAAATCACTATCTGCTTCTTTCTGATGCCTTAATAAAAAATTCGGGGTATTCTACATTACCTAAATATAAAAGTTTAATAATTGATGAAGCTCATAATTTCCATGATGTTGCTACTTATCATCTTGGGAAAAACACTTCCTATAAACTTAATAATCAGATTTTGAAAAAATTATATGACAAAAAGTATTCTATTATTCCCAGGATTAGAAATAAAATTAGTAAACTTAAAACGGAGAACAAAGAAGAAATTTATCAGTTGATCGATCAAAATATTATACCAAAAATTAAAAAGCTGGAGGAAAATAATAAAGAATACTTTTTAATACTTGATAAATTTTTTAAAAAACAAGAACAAAGTAGTGTTATAATTAATGAGGATATAAAAAAAGACGAAACATATAAAGATATTAATAATAAAGGTTTTAAATTTCATAAAAATTATGATGATTTGATGATTTATCTAAAAAGATTAATAAATCAGTTAAAAATAATAGAAAATTATGATAAAATAGAAGCTGAGTTACAGGAATTGAAACAAAATTTAAATACTGTAAATGAAATGGCCTTTAACCTCCTATTTAATTTAGAAGCAGCTGATAATGATTATGTATTTTGGCTGGAAAAATATCGTTATAATGACAAATACGTAAGCCAGATGAGTGCCCTGTTAAATGTTGAAGGGCATTTACCCGAGATGCTTTGGGAAAATTTAAGAAATTCCATATTAACTTCTGCCACTTTAACAGTAAATGATTCTTTTCAGTTTTTTGTAGATGCTTTAGGTATCTCTGGTCAAGAGGAAATGATAGTAAGTTCTCCTTTTAATTATGAAAACCAAAGTAGACTTATAATTCCCAATGATATATATGCTCCCTCTGATGGAGCTTTTACAAGCCAAATAGCTGATGATCTAAGTGATATATTAAGAACTTTTCGGGGTTCTACAATGGTTCTTTTTACTTCATATAATATGCTTGATAACCTATATAAGAAGATAAATTATAAATTAGAAGAAGATAATATTAATGTCCTTTCCCAGAGTAAATATTCAAGAAAATATATAATGAATAAGTTTAAAGCAGGAAGCAATCAAGTTATATTCGGAACTCAAAGCTTTTGGGAAGGTGTAGATATAGTAGGAAGTGATCTCAAATATTTAATAATAATGCGTTTACCATTTCCAGTTCCAAATGATCCAGTAAATGCAGCTAGAGTGAAGATGATGCAAGAAGAAGGCAAGAATTACTTTTTTGAATATTTTATTCCCAAAGCAGTAATTAAATTCAAACAAGGCTTTGGGCGTTTAATAAGATCAAAAAACGATAAAGGTATTGTAATTTGTATGGATAATAGAATTATTAATAAAAGATATGGAGAAGTATTCTTGAATTCCATACCAGAAAGATGTCCTGTACTAAAAATGAATCTAAGAGAAATTATAGATTATGTGGCTGGAGAGGGTTAAAAAATGAACATAAAATTTAAACTAGTTTTGATTACAATATTATTTATCATGATATTTTCTTCAGGATTACAGGCTCAACCTAGATTTACTTTGATTTATGTTGTGCAAAATGGTGATACTATCTATGATATAGCCAAAGATTATAATACTACCGTTGAAAATATCCTGGAAAATAATCAAATAGAAAATTCATCCAATATTAATATTGGGGATGAATTAGTTATCCAAAGTGAAAAGCAAAAAGAAGAAAGAGAATTGAGTTTAGATTATAGTCTTGATCCCTCAGAAGAATCTAATAGAAATTTTCAACTTGATGTAGGAACAAATTATTCGGTTAGATATAACCCCGAACAACCATTACCAGATGTTGATATTCCACCGGATAAAATCATCCGATATTATGTGGATTCAGGGGATACACTATACGATTTAGCTGAAAGTTTTAATACTTCTCCCGGCGTTATTATGGCCTTGAATAATATGGAAAATTCAATAATTAAAAAGGGGGACAAGATTAAGCTCCCTATAAATAATCTATCAAAAAGGCAGGTTCTTGCTAAAACCGTTAATCAATCTGATATTGAAATCATAGCACGAACCATAAACGGTGAAGCAAGAGGAGAGCCTTATATGGGTCAAGTTGCAGTAGGAGCTGTGATAATTAACAGGGTTTTAAGTAATAACTTTCCAAATAATATAAAGGATGTAATTTATCAAGACAATCAATTTTCAGCTGTTGCTGATGGACAGATCCATTTTACGCCCAATGATATGGCTTATAGAGCAGCAAAAGAAGCGCTCGATGGTGTAGATCCTACAATGGGTTCCCTATACTATTATAATCCTGATACTGCTAAAAATAAAAAATGGTTCAGTTCTAGAAAATTTGTAGTTAGTATTGGAGCACATATATTTACAAAGTAAAAGGAGTGGCAATAATGGAAATCGAAGTTAAAAAAATGGATGATGAGGTAAAATTACCTTCCTATCAACATTATGGTGAAGACTGTGGAATCGATTTAATGTCAAGGGCTCAATACACCTTGCAACCAGGGGAATATAAGTTGATAAAAACTGGTCTTAAAATAGCAATTCCTCAGGGATATGGTGGGTTTGTATATCCAAGAAGTGGTCTGGCCTTAAAAAAGGGTATTACAGTTTTAAATGCTGATGGAGTAATTGATCCAGGATATAGAGGGGAATTGGGAGTGATTTTAATTAATCATAGTACAAGTGAATTTCAAATAAATAAAAATGACCGAATTGCTCAACTCATTATCCATAAAACTTTTGAAATAGAGTGGAAAGAAGTTAATGAACTTAGTAAAAGCAAGCGTAGCAGTGGTGGGTTTGGACATACCGGCAGACAGTAAAAGGGGGCTAAAAATGGAAAGTAAAATTAAAGATATTTCTTTAGCACCACAGGGAAATAAAAAAATCGAATGGGTTAAGGAAAAAATGGCAGTTTTGAACAAAATAAAAGATGAATATATTGAAGATAAACCTTTAAAAGGGAAAGTCGTATCGATCTGTCTACATTTAGAAGCAAAAACAGCGTATATGGCAATTGTCTTAAGTGAACTTGGAGCAGATGTCTATATAACTGGTAGTAATCCTCTATCTACCCAAGATGATGTGGCTGCTGCACTTAGCGAATATGGTGTTACAGTATACAGCTGGAGGGGAGAAACAGCTGAAGAGTATGATGATACCTTAAATAAAATATTGGAAGTTGAACCAAATTTAATAATTGATGACGGTGGTGACCTTGTAAGTAAAATTCACAATGAATATCCTGAATTAATTAATAATATTATTGGAGGGGCCGAAGAAACCACTACTGGAATTATTAGATTAAAGTCACTTGATAATAATAACAAATTAAATTTTCCGATGATGTCTGTTAATGATGCTCAAGCTAAATATCTTTTTGATAACAGATATGGGACCGGTCAATCTGTTTGGGAATCTATTATGAGAAATACTAATATGGTTGTAGCAGGCAAAGATGTAGTTATTGCCGGTTATGGTTGGTGTGGTAAAGGGGTTGCAAGAAGAGCAACTGGATTAGGTGCCAGAGTTATTGTAACAGAAGTTGACCCCTTTAAAGCATTAGAAGCAAAAATGGATGGGTTTAGGGTTATGCCAATGGATAAAGCAGCTGAAATCGGAGATATTTTTATAAGTGTTACTGGTTGCAAAGATGTGATAACTAAAAGTCATTATTATGTAATGAAAGATGGTGCGATCCTAGCAAATGCCGGGCATTTCAATGTTGAAATAAATGTCAATGATTTAAAAAAGGTGGCGGATGATGTAAAAGAAGTAAGAGATAATATAAAAAGTTATGATATTGGAGATAAAACCCTGTACCTATTAGCAGAGGGCAGATTGGTGAATTTAGCTGCTGGTGATGGTCATCCTGTTGAAATAATGGACATGAGTTTTGGATTACAGGTATTATCACTCCTCTATCTTGCTGAAAATGATCTATTACCAGGATTATACAAAGTTCCTGATCATATTGATAAAAAGGTCGCAAATTACCGTTTAGAAGCTGAAGGAATTAATATAGATAAATTAAATTACGAACAAAAACAATATCTAGAAACATGGAAAATTTAGGTGGGGAATCTGATGAGGGTTAAAACACCTGCTACTTCGGCGAATTTGGGGCCGGGCTATGATTCTTTTGGTCTGGCTCTTAATCTATTTAATGAATATAAATTTTACAGAGGGACAAGTGAAAAATTTAGTGTTTCTATTAAGGATCCGAATAATAATAAAATTAATTTTAAAAATGAAAATAACCTCATTTTACAGACCTTATTGTTATTGAATAATAATTTTAAAAATAGGATAGATCCAAAAAAAATAAAAATAGAAGTGAAACTTAATTATCCTTTGGAGAGAGGATTGGGAAGTTCTGCAAATGCTATTATTGCTACTATATGTGGAATTAATAACTTATTTAGTCTTGATTTAAATAAGAAAGAGATTCTTGAATTAGCTCTAAAAATTGAAGGTCACCCCGATAATATTGTTCCTGCACTTCTTGGTGGTTTTACAATTAGCAAGGTCCAAAATAATAAATTAAACTACGAAAAATTTACCGTTTCTAAAGAATTAAATATATTATTGTTTATTCCCGAACTTGCAATTAAAACCAATGATGCCCGTCAAATTATAGCTAACGATATTGATATAAAATTTGCTTCTCAAAATATCGCTAATGCATCATTAATTACAGCAGGTTTTATCAAAAATGATCTAAAATTAATAAAAAAAGGAGCCCAAGATTATCTTCATCAGAAAAAACGGCTATCTTTAAATAAAAAATTAGAAATATATTTCGATAAATTAGAAAAAAATATTGAGATTCCTTTTTTTCTCAGTGGTAGTGGTTCTACTATTATTTTTATTAGTAAACAGGATTTTAATGATGAAAAAAAAATAATAAAGACAATGGCAAAAGATTTAGGAATTATAAATTATTTAATAGAAACTGACGTCAATAATGAAGGTACATTAATAAATTAAGTTGGTGATTAAAGTGTGGAAAGGGTTAATAAATCATTATAAAAATTATTTACCGGTAAGTAATGACCAGAAAATTATTACCTTAAATGAAGGAAATACGCCTTTAATAAAGGCAGACTGGTTAAATAAAAATTACGGATTTGAATTATATTTTAAATTTGAAGGTGCTAATCCTTCTGGTTCGTTTAAAGATCGTGGTATGACTCTAGCAGTTACCAAAGCAATTGAAGAAAAAAGCAAAGCGATAATCTGTGCATCTACAGGAAATACCTCGGCTTCAGCCGCTGCTTATGGTGCCAGAAGTGGACTGAAAACATTCGTGGTTGTACCCAAGGCAAAAATTGCAAAAGGTAAACTGTCTCAAGCCTTAATATATGGAGCAAAAATAATCCCAGTCAAAGGTAATTTTGATAAAGCCCTTGAAATTGTAAGGAAGCTTACTGAAAAAAATGCTCTGACATTGGTTAATTCTCTTAATCCTTATAGAATAGAGGGTCAAAAAACTGCAGCTTTTGAAATAGCTGACCAATTACAGGGAAATAAATTTGATATTTTAGCTCTTCCAGTCGGAAATGCTGGAAATATTACAGCATATTGGAGAGGATTTAAAGAATATTATGATAAAAACATAATTAACTATCTTCCAAAAATGTATGGTTTCCAAGCTACCGGTTCTGCAGCAATGGTTAAAGATAAGACTATTGAAAATCCCGAAACAATTGCTACCGCTATTAGAATTGGTAATCCAGTCAATAGGGATAAAGCAAAAAAAGCAATGCAAGAATCAGATGGGTTGTTTAATTCTCTTAAAGATAATGAAATTAAAGAAGCCCACCATCTTTTGGCCTCAAAAGAAGGCGTCTTTGTAGAACCAGCTTCTGCAACTCCTGTAGCAGGACTTATTAAAATTTATAAAGAAAATAAAAATGCTTTAATTAATAAAAAAATTGTGGCTGTATTGACAGGTAATGGACTTAAGGACCAAGAGTTCGTGTTAGATAATTATTCAATACCTAACTCTATTGAAGGTGAGTTTAAAACAGTTGAAGAGTTTATTAATATTTAGATAAAAAGGGAAAATCTGATAAATATTGAATTAGTAATATAATGAAGTCAAGCTACAGGGGGTATTTAAGTGAAAATATTCAATTTTAATTTTCTTGAAGATTGGAGGGCAAAAATATATTATATCCCTGTATTATATAGTATTTATGCCCTCATAATTTCTGTACTTGTTCTGATCTTAGAGAGATATTACCAGCCATATTTAATGGGGATTTTACCAGATATATTTTTTACTCCTTTTGACATAACTACCACGATTCTTTCAACTATAGCTGGTTCTTTACTTTCTATCGTAACAATATCCTTTTCAATAATTATGGTTGTATTAACTACATATTCCACCCAATTTTCTCCCCGAACTTTACAGGATTTTTTAAAATCAAAATTAACATTAAAGGTATTAGGAATTTTTATCGGTGGATTTATTTATTCGATTATAACCCTATT
The DNA here is from genome assembly GCA_046482435.1 of Halanaerobiales bacterium. Lineage (GTDB taxonomy): Bacteria > Bacillota > Halanaerobiia > Halanaerobiales > M55B127 > M55B127. Next base: position 5,612 of record JAWOEZ010000038.1, on the reverse strand, counting down.
ATTTTTAGAAAGTAATGGTCAGACCGTATTTTTATCGGCAGCCGTGGGAGTTTTGATAGTAATATTTTGTATTATATACTTCGTGTTATTCATTAAGCATGTTTCAAAATCTATCCAGGTTAATTTATTAATAGATACTCTTACTACCGAAATATTAGAACTAGTTGATTCAGTAAAGGAGTTCAATGAAAAACATGAGAATATCAGGAATGATTCACCCGACAACCTAGCAGAAATTTTAAACCTGGATCAAATCAGTATATATTCCGATAAGGTTGGTTTTATTAGAGATATAAATGATTTAAAACTATCCAATTTTGCAGATGATCATAACATTGTAATAAATGCAGAAAAAATGATAGGGGATTATGTCACGAATAATTCAAAGGTTTTTACAATCTATTATGACCTTGACGAAATGGGTATAGATCAAATTAAGGAAGATACTTTTAACAAATGCCTTACTTATATTTTGGTTGGGAAAGAGAGAAATAAGAGGAAAGATATTGAATTTGGTCTTCAAAAATTAACTGAAGTTGCATTAAGAGCTATCTCACCGGGAATTAATGACCCTAATACCGCAATTTTTTGTATAAAACAAGCTGGTATGGTTTTAGATAAAATCGCCAAAGCAAATATTGAAAACACCTATTATTATAATGAAGAGAATCAATTAACTTTAATATTTGAAGATAATAGTTTTGATTACTTGTTATATAAAACTTTTTATCAATTACGATATTATTCTATGAGAGATGTTTCTGTTGCTGCCTCAATTTTAGAAGCCTTGATTATAATTGCAGAAGGAAATAAACAAGAGATTAAAGATATAACCTGGGAATTTGGTAACTACATAGTAAATGGTTTTGATGAAAAAATCTTAGAAAATCTTGATAAAAAATATATCAATAAAAAAATTGAAGAATTAGCGGTAATGACAGATAAATCCAAAGGCTCGGGAATATATTTTGAATGATCATTAGGAGGGGTCTCAAATAGAATATAAGGAGAAAGACTTTTATAATAAAACTGTTAAAAAATGTTTAAATATATTAAATACTTCTGTCAAAGGTCTAACAGAAGAAGAAGCTCAGGAGAGATTAGATCAATATGGGGAAAATAAGCTTGTAAAATTAAAAAGAAGATCAGAAATTATAAAGTTTTTATTGCAATTTAGAGATGTTTTAATGATTATCCTGCTAGCTGCAGCAGGAATGTCATTTATCATTCAAAATTATAGAGACGGTATTGTTATGTTAATAATTGTATTAATAAATGCTGTTATTGGCTATTATCAGGAACATAAGGCAGAAGAAATCATGGATTCATTAGAAAAGTTAATTCAATCTCCTTCTAAGGTTATCAGGGGGGGACAAACTAGGGAACTCAATCAACGCAAGTTGGTTGTAGGAGATATAGTGGTCCTGCAAGAAGGAGATAAAGTTCCCGCTGATTTAAGGATAATTGAGTCCTTTAATTTAAAAACGAATGATGTATCATTAACAGGTGAATCATTACCCCAGGCTAAAAATAGTAATCAGATGGACAAAAAAGCCCAACTAGCCGATAGAGAAAATATGGCATACTTAGGTACTAATGTTGCAGCAGGCAGTGCTAAGGGTATAGTTGTGGCAACCGGTATGGATACGGAAATGGGTAAAATTGCAAATTTAACCCAGGAAGAAAAAAAATCAAAATCTCCACTCCAAATGGAGCTACAGTCGGTAGCAAATAAGATTGCAGTATTTGCTGTTATTATAGGTACTCTTTTATTCGGGGTGAGTCTATACCAAAATCTTGGTGTTAATTTTGCTATTATATATGGTCTAGGTATTGCTGTTGCCGTTGTTCCCCAAGCTTTGCCAATGCAAATTACAGTAGCCCTTGCCCAGGGAGTGGATAGATTAGCAAAAAAGAATGCAGTTGTTAAAAAATTATCTTCTGTAGAAACTTTGGGGTCAACCAATATTATTTCTACAGACAAAACCGGTACTTTAACTAAAAACGAAATGACAGTTCAAAAGGTCTATTATGATGATAAAGAATACGATGTAACTGGTGTTGGATATGAACCTCGGGGTAAAATTTTAGATGAAAACGGGGAAGTAGTTAGCCAGGAAACAATCGATGAATTAGAAATCATGTTTGATGCCGCTACAATGGCATCTAATGCTGAAATTCATCCACCCGATGATGAACATGCTAGTTGGTATCCAATTGGTGATCCGACCGAAGCTGCTTTGGTTACTTTATCAACAAAAGTAGGAACAAGGGCGCCGGATGAGGATCATGAAAATCCCGAACTTCATGAATTTAGTTTTGATTCAGAAAGAAAAAGAATGAGTTCAGTTCGTCAATTTAAAGATGAAGAATATTTAGCAATGAAAGGTGCTCTTGATAGTGTACTTTCGGTTAGCAAATATATCTATAAAGATGGTGAAAAAGAACCTTTAACAGAAGAAGATAAGGAAAAATACAGGGATCTAAACAAAAAATATTCTCAAAATGCAATGAGAGTTCTTGCCTTTGCTTTTAGAAAATTAGAATCTAAGCACAAGGATTATGTAATTGAAGAAATTGAGAAGGATGTGATCTTTCTAGGGATTGTAGCTATGATAGACCCTCCCAAAGAAGGTGTGAGAGCAGCAATAGAAAAGGCCCATCAAGCTCATCTAGATACTTATATTATGACAGGAGACCATGCGATTACTGCTAAAGCTGTTGCAAAAGAAATTAATCTTGTACAGGAAGATAAGGATCTTAAAGTTCTAACCGGTCAGGATTTTGACAATCTTACTGATCAAGAATTGAAAGATATAATGAATGAAAATAAAAGTGTAATTTTCTCAAGGGTATCACCGGAAAATAAATTAAGGATTGTAAAAAAATTAAAGGAACAACAAAAAATTGTTGCTGTAACAGGTGATGGGGTTAATGATGCTCCGGCTTTAAAAAGTGCTCATATCGGAGTTGCGATGGGTGGGATGGGTACAGATGTGTCCAAACAGGCTGCAGAGCTCATACTACTTGATGACAGTTTTCCTACATTGGTATATGCAATTCAAGAAGGACGTAATATATATAATAATTTAAAGAAAACTGTAATAGCTTCTTTAACCAGTAATGGTGGTGAGCTAGCAGTAGTATTATTAGGTTTATTAGGGGTTTCATTATTTAATCTACCGGTACCTATTTTGGCAATTCAGATTTTAGCAATTGACCTTCTTGCTGAAATTTTACCCTTAACCGCTTTCACATTTGATCCTGGTTCTAAAGATATTATGAGATCACCTCCACGAGAGAGAAATGAGCATATAGTTAATAAAAAGTCCTTTTCTGAAATATTACTATTCGGTGTTTTAATGGGGGGTTTAGCATTTTTAAATTACTATTTGTTTAACAGTAGAATCGGTAGTGTGAATTTAACTGAAGCACATCCTTTATATGCGAGAGCAACTACTATTACTTATCTAACGATTGCTTTTACCCAGTTAACTAATATTATGTCCCGAAGGTATGAAAAGATTTCAATATTTAACAAGAATATTTTATCAAATAAAGTGATGGTTTATTCAATATTAATATCAGTATTAATGATTACAATTGCTGTATATACTCCCTTTATTAATCAATATCTTGGCTTTGCTGGAATTACTTTGATCGATTGGTGTTATATAATCGGGGCAGCCATGATATTTTTAGGAGCACATGAATTACTTAAAGTTCATAAGAGGAATAAAACTTATTAAATCAAAGGAGGCTAAAAAGATGAATGTAAAAGAAAAAGGAGAAGTTTACAGATGTGGAGTTTGTGGTAATGTTGTTGAAGTAAAAGAAGTTGGTGGCGGAGAATTGGTCTGTTGTGGTCAGCCAATGAATCTGCAAAAATAATTTTGATAGCCCCTGTTTACTTAATATCAGGGGCTAAAAAAAATCTACTGAGGTGATATTATGGATACTTTTAAAGTAAATCAAACTCAGTTTGTTATTAAAAAAGGAGATATAACTGAAGAAAGTTGTGATGGAATTGTAAATGCTGCCAACTCTTCCTTAATGGGAGGCGGGGGTGTAGACGGTGCTATTCATAGAGCTGGTGGGCCTGAAATCCTAAAAGAATGCAAAGAGATTAGAGAAAGACAAGGTAAATTGCCGACCGGTAAGGCAGTAATTACTACAGCAGGAAAATTAGATGCTAAGGCAGTTATTCATACTGTGGGCCCGATCTGGCAGGCTGGCGATAAGCAGGAAAAAGACTTACTAGAAAAAGCTTATATGAATAGTTTAATTATAGCTAAAGAAAATGACTTAAATACTATATGTTTTCCATCAATCAGTACTGGTGCATATGGTTTTCCTATAAATAAAGCAGCCGAAATAGCATTAAAAACTATAAAAAATTTTTGTAAAGAAGATCAATGTTATGATGAAATAAGAATAATCTTATTTAGTGAAGATGATTATGAAGTTTATTTAAATAAAGCAAAAGATATTTTTAATGAATAAATTAATACTATAAAATTGGAGGGATAAATATGAGTGTAAAAAATGATACCTTAGAAATGAAAAATTGGGCTGTTGTCGGTGCTACAAACAAGGAAGATAAATATGGCTATAAGATTGTGAAAAAATTAGATGAACACAATTATAATGTTTATCCAATTAACCCTTCTTTAGAAGAGATAGATGGTATAAAAGTATATGATAGTTTATCAGAAATAGAAGCTGATATTGATGTAGTTGATATTGTAGTAAATCCACAAATCGGTAAGCATGTAATGAAGGAAGTCAATAAACTGGGCATAAAATACGTATGGTTACAGCCCGGGACTAGAAGTGATGAAATTAGAGAATTTGCAGAAGAAAATGGGATTAAAAGAGTCGAAAGCTGTATCTATGCTACTTTAAGCTAAAATAGTATTTAAAGGGGGATATAATGTTGTCTAAATATATTCTTGCTATAGACCAAGGTACTACAAGCACGAGGGCTTTATTATATGACAAAAGTGGTAGTATTATTGAAAAGTCACAAAAGGAGTTCACTCAATATTATCCTAAACCTGGCTGGGTTGAACATGATCCTGAAGAAATTTGGAACTCCACTATAGGTGTTATAAATAATCTTTTAAAAAAGACCGGTATTGATTCTCAAAAGATAGATTCAATTGGAATTACCAATCAAAGGGAAACTACTGTGCTTTGGGATAAAAATACCGGAGAACCACTCTATAATGCAATAGTTTGGCAGTGTAGAAGAACTTCTGGGATCTGTAAAGATTTAAAAGAAAAAGGTTATGAAAAGACTTTTAGTGATAAGACTGGTCTGGTGTTAGACCCTTATTTTTCAGGTACAAAAATCAAATGGATATTAGATAATATAGAAGGTGCCCGTAAAAAAGCTAAAGAAAATAAAATTATATTTGGTACGATAGATACCTATTTAATATGGAAACTTACGGGAGGCAAAGTTCATGTAACTGATTATACTAATGCCTCTAGAACACTTCTTTATAATATTCATAACTTAGAATGGGACCAAGAATTAATGGACATATTAGATGTTCCCCCATATATTTTACCTAAAGTTAGGTCCTCGAGTGAGATCTATGGTTATA
>JAWOEZ010000002.1:0-19267 GCA_046482435.1 Halanaerobiales bacterium | reverse complement strand
AAAGAGACCTTCTGCTGAAGACATCGATATTGATCAAAATGGTAAGATTTCGGGCTTGTTCTAAGGTAGATGCTTTTAAAGACAACTTAAATATATAAAATGAGTGGCAGAGTAGATGCCGTGCGTAAAGTGCCTGGGGATGGGACGCCGCCTCAGGACGAAAGCTTAAATTGACTATAAGCGAACGGTATGGCAATCGCGTCCGCTGTCATCGAAGAGTAATCTCTTGGGTACAGATATCTGTGATTACCAATTGCAATTGCCCAGTCACCAGGTCTAAGCTTTTCTGAATCTCCTAATGTAATAGGTTATAACTCGTGGTCAACACTGATTTGAATTATTGCGAGGTCAAGATTGTAATCTGCCCAAACTACTTCAGCTTTGACAGCTTTCTCGAGGTCATCAAGATTTACTTTAATTTTATCGGCATTATGGATAACATGTTGGAGTATATCCATCTTTACTTACTATAAAACCACTTTCATAGCCTTCGATATTTTCGGGCAGATCTGGAAGTTGATCTCCGAAAAAGTATCTAAAGAAGGGATCGCTGTAGAGTGGATTGTCCATTTGGGATTCGCTTCTTTCAGTTATAGTAGTAATTTTTACTACTCCTGCATCTACTTCTGCAGCAATATTTGCAAAGAAATTACTATCAGTCATATAGACTTTTTCCTTTGTTTTTTGTACCACTTTTTCTTCAGCAAATATGGTTGGTGCTATTAAAACTGCTAAAATTATTGACAGAGTAAATACCAATCTAAATTTATTATTCAAGAAATTTTGGTTTATTATCATTAAAATAGCCTCCATTTATTAATTTTTGCTTTATAGTTAAAATTAAATTATAATAAGTAATAGTTGTCAAAAGGAGTTGAATACCAATGAAGCCTAATATAAGAACTATTAAAAGGAATATTAACAATGCATTTTTCGGTACTATAAAATACTATGATTCGGTAACTTCGACTAATGAAATTGCAATGAATATGGACGAAGTTCAAGAGGGAATGGTTATAATTGGTGGTGAACAGACCAAAGGCAGAGGTAGGCTAAAAAGAAATTGGTATTCTCCTAAAAATGGTTTGTGGTTTAGTATAATTTTAAAACCTCATAAGAACAAATTAAATAAGATTTCTGTGTTGACCTTAATTAGCGCATTGGCTGTAAATGAAGCTATAGACAGCCTAAATATCGATACCGATTTAAAATGGCCTAATGATATACTTCATAATAACAAGAAAGTATGTGGGGTTTTATCTCAATTTAAAAGCAAGGGAAATCAAGTAAATAGGGTTGTTGTTGGGATAGGTGTTAATCTTAACCAAAAAGAATTTCCAGAAGATCTTAAGGGTACTTCCACATCCTTAAGAATAATTAAAGGTGAGAAGGTAAATAAAGGACAATTTTTAACTGATGTATTAAACAATTTTGTTTTTTATTATGAAAAGTTTAAAAATAATGAAATTAATGATATAATAAATAAATGGAAGAGTAATATGTTCATGCTTCATAATGTAATAAGCTTTAGTACTTCCGATAATAAAAAACACCAGGGTGAAGTTGTAGATATAACTGATAAAGGAGAATTGGTAGTTGAAAAAGAGAATGGGGAAGTGGAGAAATTGATAGCTGGTGATGTCAGTATTGACAAGAATTTCTTAAGTATTTAACAATAGTTAAGCAGGAATAAGATGTTTAATCTTGAATATTGTATTTGATGCTAAAAATGTTGGGATGGTAATTTTTTACCAACAACTAATAATAAAAATATTTTAAAAGGGGGAAGTTGATTTGAAGAAATTAAGTTTATTTATAATCGTTGCATTAACACTAACATTAGTAATGGGTTTTACTTCTATAGGTCTGGCTCAAGAATTTAAAGTTGGTATGGTAACTGATGTTGGTGGATTAGGTGATGAATCTTTTAATGATTCAGCATGGAGAGGACTTCAACGAGCAGAAGAAGATTTTGATGTTGAGATAAATGTTATTGAATCTAACACAATGACTGATTATACACCTAACCTATCAAGTTTAGCTGAACAAGGTTATGATATGGTATGGGGTATTGGTTACTTATTCACCGACTCAATGGAAGAAGTTGCTTCCATGTATCCTGATGTCAAATTCGGTATTGTGGACGCTGTTGTAGAAGGGCCTAACGTGGTATCTGTAACATTTGATGAGCACACTGGATCATTTTTAGCTGGTGTAGTTGCAGGTATGAGAACTGAAACTGATGAAGTTGGTTATATTGGTGGTATGGAAAGCACACTAATTAAAAAGTTTGAAGCTGGTTACCGTGCAGGTGTAAAAGCTGTTAACCCAGATGCTGAGATTTCTATAGCATACACTGGTTCTTTTGATGATCCACAAGCTGGTAAAGAACTTGCATTTACTCAGTTTGACCAGGGTGCAGATGTAATTTATCATGCTTCTGGTGCTTGCGGTATTGGTGTTATAAAAGCTGCTAACGAGAGAGGTTTATATGCAATTGGTGTTGACTCTCCTCAAAATCACTTAGCACCTTCTAATGTATTAACCAGTATGATTAAGAAAGTAGATAATTCGGTATATAATGAGGTTAAAAAGTTAGTTAATGATAATTTTGAAACTGGTGTTCAAAGTTATGGTCTTGAAAGCGAGGGTGTAGGAATCTATCGTCCTCAAGCAGAAAACATGCTTTCACAAGAGATCATTGATACTGTTGATGAATATAGACAAAAAATTATAGATGGGGAAGTAGAAGTTCCTGAACATCCAGACGATCTATAAAACTTAAGTTAATTTAATATGAATTTCCAAATGCCCGGGTGAAAAGCCCCGGGCATTTTTATTGTAATAATACATATTTTTAGATATAATGTTAATACTAATCAAGTATGAGGTGTGAAATTATGATTTTAACAATCGATATTGGTAATTCAGATACAGTTTTAGGAATATATGAAGACAAAAATATGATTGATCATTGGCGGGTTTCCACCGACCGAAAGAAGACAGTGGATGAATATGGAATTTTATTGAACAATTTGTTTTCATTTGATAATGTTCAGGTCAACCAAATTCAAGGTGTTATTATTTCTAGTGTAGTACCACAGGTGGTTCAAGTATTAGAAGAGACTACTAGGCGTTATTTAAATTTGAGGCCAATGATAGTTGGTCCGGGTATTAAAACAGGGATGAATATTAAAATGGAAGATCCTCGAGAAGTGGGGGCTGACCGAATTGTAAATGCCGTAGGTGGATATCAAAACTATGGGGGCCCCTTAATTATCGTTGATTTTGGTACGGCTACAACTTTTGATTATATATCTGCGAATGGAGATTATGAAGGAGGCGCTATTTCACCTGGGATTGGAGTCTCAACAGATGCATTATTTAAGCATGCTTCAAAACTTCCCCGTGTGGAATTAAGAAAACCTTCTCAAGCAGTAGGTAAAAATACAGTCGAGGGAACTCAATCAGGTATCTTTTATGGTTTTATTGGTCAGGTTGAAAAGGTTATTAATGAATTCAAAAAAGAAATTAAAGGAGATCCCAAAATTATTGCTACGGGTGGATATTCTAGATCAATGGGCAGCAAAATTGAAATCATTGATATAATTGAACCCTTTCTTACTCTAGATGGGTTATATTATTTAGCGAAAAAAAATGACATTAAAAAGGTGAGTCAGCAATGGAGATTGCAGGAAAAAAGATAGAACCTCCTATTTTTGTAGCTCCGATGGCCGGGGTGACAGATTACCCTTATAGACAGATACTAAGGGAAATGGGAGCGAAATTTATATATACTGAGATGGTATCAAGTAAAGGATTAGTCTATGGGAGTAAAAGATCAGAAGAGTTGTTAGATTATAATAAACAAAAAGATGGATATATTAATATACAGATATTTGGTGAAGAAGCTGGGTTTTTGGTGAAGGCGGCTAAAATCATTGAAGAGAAATATAATCCAGATTTTATAGATTTAAACATGGGGTGTCCAGTACCTAAGGTAGTGAAAAACGGTTCTGGTGCTGCCCTAATGAAGACCACTGAAAAGGTCAAGAAAATATTATCGGAGATGACGGAGCAAATTGATATACCTTTAACTGTGAAGATCAGGGCGGGTTGGAACGAAGAAAATATAAATGCGGTTCAAATTGCAAAAATATCTGAAAATAATGGAGTTTCAGCTTTGGCAGTTCATGGAAGAACGAGGGAGCAATATTATTCTGGTAGAGTTAATTATGAGATTATTAAAAAGGTTAAAGAAGCTGTAAAAGTTCCTGTTATAGGGAATGGAGATATTTTTGATATTGAATCAGCAGTAAAAATGTTAGCTCGCACAAATTGTGATGGGTTTATGATCGGCCGGGGAATCCAGGGTAATCCTTGGTTAGTTAAAAGATTAATAAAGTACTTTGAAGATTCAACACGTTTGCCGAAAACCACCTCAGTTCAAAAAATAGAGATGGCTATTAAACATCTAAATAAAGCTATCCATTATTATGGAGCAAAAATTGCTATACCGAAGATGAGAAAACATATTAGTTGGTATCTAAAAGGCATAAAAAATTCCACTTATGTTAAAGATGAAATAAATAAGTTAACTGAAAAAGATAAAATAGTTGAAACTTTAAAAAGATATAAAGGGTCCTTAAATTAGAGAGTCCGCAAGGACTCTTTTCTTGATTTTTAAAAGATTAAGTGATAAAATTTTAATGTGCACAAAAACGTGTACAGAAAGGAGAATGGAGATGCAATTTTACAGGATTGGTGATAAAGTAATTAATAGCAAATATTTAGATAAAAAAATAAATAAAGTTTTAAAATTACGTCAATCTGGGTATTCACAATCAAAAGTAGCTAAGGAATTAGGTCTAGAACGTTCTTTTATTTCTCGCCTTGAAAGTATTGGTGAAATTAGACGAGGGAATAAAATTGCATTAGTAGGTTTTCCAATAAAAAATAAAACAGAAATCATTGGATTAGCTAAAGACTACGGCTTAGAATATATATTAGTAATGACTGAAGAAGAGAGATGGAACTTTATACAAGAAAAATCGGGACTGAAAATTTTTGAAGATGTAATAGAAATTTTAGTTGAGTTAAAAGAATATGATTTAACTATCTTTCTAGGTTCTGATATGAGGTTAGATTTAGTAGATAAACTACTTGATGGTAAAGTTATAGGTGTAAAGATAGGGGAATCTCCAATCAGGGAGGATAAGTATGTAGCCCCTCAAGAGATTAAAGAAATATTAGATACTTTTTAGTATGTACATATAACTGAGGGGGATAAAAATGAAGAAAATTATAAGTATCAGCCTTGGTTCAGATAAGCGCGATCACCGGGTTGAAACTGAATTTTTGGGAGAAAAATATTTGATAGAAAGAAAAGGAACAAATGGAGATAAGAAAAAAGCTGCACGATTATTTTCTGAACTGGATGGGCAATATGATGCTTTTGGAATGGGTGGTATTGACCTTTCTATTCAGGTAGGAGATACTGCCTATCAATTTAGAGATGCAAAAAAACTAATAAAAGATGTAAAGAAAACCCCTGTAGTGGACGGCTCAGGATTAAAAAATACTCTTGAGCGAATTACTGTTGAATATATGGAAGATGAACTTTCTATTGAATTAAATACAAAAAAGGTATTAATTACGGCTGCAATGGATAGATTTGGAATGGCGGAGACTTTTTATAAAAGAAAAGCCGATGTTGTTTGTGGCGATTTAATATTTGGTTTAGGTGTACCAATCAGAATAAAGTCTTTAAGGGTATTGAAGATAATCGCCAGTATTTTAGCTCCAGTTGTAACAAAATTACCTTTTGAATTAGTTTATCCGACTGGAGATAAACAGGATGAAAATGTCAAGGAAGAAGGGAGATATAAAAAATACTATGATGAAGCTGATATTATAGCCGGAGACTTTCATTATATAAAATCTCATCTTCCTAACAAGATTAATAATAAAATAGTGTTAACAAACACAACTACTTTTTCGGATCTAAATATTTTGAAAAATAGAGGAGCAAGGGCATTAATAACTACAACGCCTAGTTTCAAAGGTAGATCATTTGGCACCAATGTCATGGAAGCTCTTTTAATAACGATGGTTGATAAAAAGCCCTCTGAGATCAGTTCAGATGATTATTTGAAAATCTTAAAAAAATTAGATTTTGAGCCAAATTATATAGATTTTAGAGATCGAAAGGATGATAATAATGGATAAGTTTTCATTCATAATTCATCCATTAGAGTTTGGTGATTTTTATAAGAAATTCAATTGGATGGAAAAATTGCCTGATTCAATTTTAAAAAAAGTGACAAAACATATTCCCCCCTTCAAAGTATCAAAAATAACAGGTATAAAATCAAAAACAGGGAAAGAAATTGAGGGTTATTTTTTTGTTTGTCCATTAACTACAGATCAAATTATCAATTTAAAAGAAACTTATGTAATTAATAAGATAATTAAGACTGTCAATAAGTGTGGGAAAGTGGGTTCCGATATTGTAGGTTTAGGTTCCTTCACTTCTGTAGTAGGCGATAAAGGAATCACAATTTCAAAAAACGTCGATGTACCGGTGACAACGGGCAATAGCTATACTGTAGCTACATCTATAGAAGGTACAAAATTAGCCGTTAGTAAAATGAATATGAATATAAAAAATGAAATTGTTAGTATTATAGGTGCAAATGGTTCGATAGGTAAAACAGTTAGCAGGTTGATAGCTAAGGATGCAAGAAATCTAAAATTAATAAGTAGAAACTTGACAAAATTAAAAAAATTAAAAGCATTGATTGAAAGTGAAAGTAATGATATAAAAGTAACTTACACGAATAAGATTAAAGAGGCATTAGATGTATCTCGTATAATTATTACCGTCTCAAGTGCAGTAGAAACTTTATTTTCCCCTCAGAACTTATTAAGTGGTTCTGTAGTATGTGATGTAGCAAGACCGCGTGATGTGGCAAATAATGTAGATAGGGAAAGGAATGATGTTTTAGTAATTGAAGGTGGTATTGTTGGTGTTCCAGGAGATGTCAATTTCAATTTAAATTTTGGAGTGAAAGGGCCTAATGCTTATGCGTGTATGGCAGAAACGATGTTATTAACTTTGGAATCAAAATTTACTGATTACAGTTTGGGGCCAGACATTGAGTTAAATAAAGTGAAAGAGACCAAAAAAATGGCGCAAAAACACGGATTTAAATTAGCGGGGTTAAGAAGTTACGGTAGTTTGCTTACTGAGGAAAAAATTAATGAGATTAAAAGCAATATAGATTAGGTTTTCATTAATAAGGGTACAATTTGTTATAAGTTGAATTTTTTAAAGGTATTTATTATTTGGATGTTTAATAATATAATTAAGGAAAGTACCAAAAATAAGGAGGGAAGCTATGAGAAGAAAAATTTTTGCATTTTTTATAATTTTAGCTATCTGGATTATTCTTGCAGGTAAAATTACTGGTGATGTTTTAATTTTAGGTATTATTGCTTCCCTTGTAACTTCTTGGTTATATAGTGATTTATTATTTAGAAGTTCAAACCGGAAAAGAAAGTGGACTTATTATTTTCGAAAGTTAATATACACGCTATTATTTATTCCAGTGTTTTTTTATGAAGCTTTTATTTCTGCTTTAAAGGTTTCGAGACATGCTTTCGAAAAAAAACCGACATTTTCTCCGGGGATTGTAAAGGTGAAAACCACTTTAAAAAACATTACAGCTCTAACTATCTTAGCAAATTTAATAACTTTAACTCCAGGAACATTAACCTTAGATTTTGATATGAGGGAGAAAGCATTTTTTATCCATTGGATTGATGTTACAACAGTTGAAGAAGCTGAAACCCGCAAACATGTGATAGAAAGATTTGAAAAATGGTTAGAGGTGATATTTCGATGATTATAGGTATGGCGATTTTTTTAGTAATATTGGCAATGATAACTTCCTATAGATTAATTATAGGTCCTACCATTACAGATAGATTGATTGCTGCTGACACTGTAATAATTTTCATATCCTTAGTTATACTTTTACTTGCTTTATATATCAACATTGAATTATTAATAGATATAGTTTTAGCTTATGCAATATTGCTATTTGTTGATGTTTTGATATTTGCTAAATATTTTGAATATAAGGAGTTGTATAAATAATGGTATTGAGGATTATCATAGCGTATATTTTCATGGGGGGAGCAATGCTTTTTGCCGTTACAACTACCGTGGGTTTAATTAGATTTCCTGATGTATATACAAGGATTCATGCTAGTGCGGTAGTCCTAACAATAAGTGCGGTTATGCTTTCAATTGGTATTGCTATTTATGTATGGCAATTTTATTTGAGTATGAAAATTTTGTTAGTAGGTTTGATCTTTCTAATAACCAATCCACTGGCAACTCATGCTATTGCCAGGGCTTCTTACCGTAAGCAAATAGCTTGTCCAGAAGTAAGAAGTGTGGATGACTACTCTGATTATTTAGAGAGGGATCAGCAATGATAGTATTGAAATACCTCTTATTAATCTTTGTGGTGGCAACTGCATTTTTGGCTATACATTTTAAAGAGGAATTAATTTCGATTATATTTCTTTCCATATTTTCAATAATTTTAACCACACTCTATCTAATTCATAATGCTCCAGACGTTGCATTGGCCGAAGCAGTTATAGGTGCTGGATTAAACACAGCTATTTTCATGGCAGTAATCAGCCAGGTGAGAGAGGGTAAAGAAAGTTTTTTTAGAGAGGATGATTAGATGTCCAAATCCAAACATATATTTGCTGTTATTATCTTATCCCTATTGGGGATAACAATGTTAATAAGTTTAAATAGAATACCCCATCAATTTGAATATGCAAATAGCATCTATCATCATATAATCAATAATTCGGTTTCGGAAACAGGTTCTTTGAACTTTGTTACTGCAATCTTATATGATTATAGGGCCTATGATTCCCTAGGAGAAAGTACTATAATATTTGGGGCAGTAAGTGGTATTGTATTATTACTTTCAAGGAAGACTTTACCAGTTTCTTCACACGGTTTATCATTTATAGTAAAAAGAACTTTTGGAATGTTAACTCCTTTTATATTTCTATTTAGTATTTACATAATTACCCATGGACATTTGTCACCTGGCGGAGGTTTTCAAGGTGGTGTTATTTTAGGTGCAATTTCAATAATATTCAGTATTGTTTATGGAAGTGAGTTTGATTATAAGCGATATTCTCCTACTACAAAAACTCTTTTAGAAACCAGTGGAGCACTTCTCTTTATTGGTTTAGGGTTTATGGGAATCTTAATTGGTGGTAATTTCTTAATGAACTTGAATATTTTAAATGCTGAAGTTGGTTCTTTATTAAGTGCAGGCAGTATACCATTTATCAATATCGGAATTGGATTTAAAATTGGTGCAGGTTTAGCTATTATTTTCTATAGTATGATCCAAAAAACATTTAAAGAGGAGGTTAACCTGTGATAAACAACTTCGTTTTTATAGCTCTATTTTTATTAGGTTTTTATGCCATATTAGTAAAAAAGAATCTAATAAAAATGGTTATTGGGTTGAATATCATGGAAGGTTCTATCTTCTTTTGGTTCATTACAATTACGGACCGTGGAGGAATTATACCGATTGTAAACAACGCCCAGGTTGTTTCTCGGTTGAATGACCCAGTTCCTCAAGCACTTATTTTAACCGGAATTGTAATAGGAGCTAGTACTTCAGCATTCTTACTAACTTTAGTAATAGAGTTAAATAAATTCACGAACAGTACTGACCCTGATCAGATTGGGGGTATGATAGAAGATTGAATTCAACCCTGATTTTATTAATTATAGTACCTTTAGCGACAGCATTTTTAATACCCTTTGTTGATGTATTTAGTAACAAAGCCCGGAAAATCCTAGTCATCTTTTCAACTTTACTTGAATTTTCTATCGGTATGTTTGTGATAATAAGTAATTATAGTAGTATAACTGAAAACAACTTTTTTCTAAGATATTATTTAGGGAATTGGATACCACCAATTGGAATTACCTTAAGTATGGATATGTTATCTCTATTTTTTTCCACTCTGATTTCGATTTCGCTCTTATTTATAGTAATTTATTCGATTGGTTTTATCGGTCATCATGAAGGTAAATATTATGTATTGTTGTTTTTAGTGTGGGCCGCAATGCATGGTATTATCTTAACTGGTGATATATTTAATATGGATGTTTTTTTGGAATTAATGCTAATTACTTCGGCTCCTTTAGTTGCCTTTAAAAGAAATCGGGAGGGCACTGAAGCTGCGATTAAATATATGTTCTATGGTACATTAGGTGGATTGTTTGTATTCATAGGAGTTGTTTTAATATATTTTAATCTAGGAACTTTGAATTTTGCTGATATTGCACAAAATATTAATTCGTTAAATTTATATATACGTAAAATAATTTCCATATTCTTTCTGCTGGGTATTTTCATCAAACTGGGGGTTTTCCCATTTCATTTTTGGTTATCAAAAGCTCACAGTGCTTGTCCGAGTTCAATTAGTGCCCTTCTATCAGGGGTGATTGTTAAGGTATATATATATGTTTTTATAAGAATTTTTTGGAATGTACTGGGGTATAATGTGTTACAAGAAACGGGTTTAAATAAAATAATATTTGTGGTTGCTTTGATTTCTAGTTTAATGGGACATGTAATGGCTTTACATGAAGATGATGTTAAGAGAATGCTTGCTTTTTCGACGATCGCTAATCTAGGGGTGATAATTGCTGTTTTAGTTCTAAATACAAAATTAGCTCTATTGGCTGGACTATTACATGTGTTGAGCCATTTATTAATGAAGGTATCCCTATTTACTGCAACGGGTTATATTCTTCAGTTTACTCCCGGTCATAAGCTAGAAGACCTAAAAGGTGTTGCATATAAAAATGTTTTAATATTTAGTGGTTTTACGATTGTAGCAGCTGGAATGATTGGTTTGCCCCCTATGATTGGGTTTGCAAGTAAATGGTATATTTTAAAAGCCTTTATAGAAAAAGGGTTTCATTGGGGTTCTATCATAATTGTAGTAGGTAGCTTATTTGCTTTTGTTTATTATATTAAATACATTTTGTCCGGTTTTAAAAAACTTAGTTTAGGTACTCCAGACCAATTTCGATTGATATTATCTGTTTTTTATAGAGAAAGAATCGTTACTGATATAGCTTTACTTTTTGTGGTTGCTGTTTTAGTAGTGGGTATATTTTATAAAATTGCTATTGGTCCTATCGAAGGTGCAATTAATGTTATACAGCACCCTTCTCTTTATATTGAGGCCGTTTTGGGTAGTTAATAATTAATGATTAATATTAAAATCATAGGGGGGATAAAGTGAATGTAACATTGATATTACTAATAATTGTACCACTCGGAACTGCTATATTAATCCCCTTCATAGATATTTTTCATAAAGAATTCAGAAAATTTTTGGTTGTATTTTCAGCCTTCTTAGAATTTTTTATTTTAATATTTATTATATTAAATAATTTTAATAAAATAACTAATGGTTCGATTTTTCTTATATATAATTTGGGTGGCTGGTTACCCCCGCTAGGAATAAATTTATCCTTAGATATGCTTTCATTGTTTTTTACTACTCTAATTTCAACCTCGGTATTTTTGCTAATAATTTATTCAATTGGGTTTATAGGCCATCATGAGGGGAAATATTATGTATTATTATTTCTGATGTTGGCCGCAATGCAGGGCATCATTTTAACCAGTGATATTTTTAATTTTTATGTATTTTTAGAACTTGTTTTAATAACTTCGGCTCCTTTAATAGCTTTTAAGAGAAACCGAGAGGGTACAGAAGCAGCAATTAAATACATGTTTTATGGTATTGTGGGTGGCCTTTTTATCTTTATAGGAATAATATTGATTTATTCTAATTTAGGTACATTGAATTTTGCAGAAATTTCTACAAAATTTAATTCATTACCTTTAGAAACTCAAAAAGTCATTTCAATGTTCTTTTTAATTGGAATATTTATAAAATTAGGGATCTTTCCTTTTCATTTTTGGGTAGCTAAAGCTCAAAGTGCAGCCCCCAGTCCAATAAGTGCCCTACTATCAGGCGTAGTAGAGAAGATATATATATATTCTTTTTTGAGACTTTTTTGGAATGTATTTGGAATTAATATTTTACAAGATACTGGGATGAGTAAGGTTATAATATATATTGCATTATTTTCAAGTATAATTGGTCATATATTGGCTTTAAATGAAGATGATCTCAAAAGGATGCTTGCTTACTCAACTATTGGCCATCTTGGAATAATTGTTGCTGTAGTAACCGTTAACACAAAATTTGCAATTATGGCTGGACTTTTACATGTTTTTAGCCATTTATTAATGAAAATATCACTGTTTACTACCACTGGGTATTTACTACAATTTACCCCTTCACATAAATTAAAAGATAGCCGGGGGGTAGCTCATGAGAATATTTCTATTTTCACTGGTTTTATCATTGCAGCAGCTGGAATGATGGGTTTACCACCAATGATAGGTTTTTTTAGTAAGCTTTTTATAGTAAAGTCTTTTATTGATAGCAGTTTTTATTTTGGAGCTTCTCTAGTGGTTTTAGGTAGTATTCTTGCATTTGTTTATTACTTTAGATATATAACTTATGGGTTTAAGAAAATAAGTTTAGGTTCTCCGGAGGAATTCAGATTAATTCTATCAGTTTTATATAGAGAACGGGTGGTAAAAGATATAGCATTAGTATTTGTTATTGCTGTAGTTTTAACTGGCTTTTTTTATAAAACGGTTTTTGGTCCACTTGAGGGAGTAGTTCAAGTACTAGAAAATCCTTCTGTTTATATATATTTAATTTTGGGAGGTTAAAATATTGTTAGAGGTTTTTTTAGGGCAATTTAGTATAAATAGTTTTAATCTTATATTTGTAGCTACCGGAGTTATAATTACGGGAGTAGCTTTATTATCTACCCGAGATTACAGCTATGCATATAGAAAATTATTTTACCTATGTAATTTAATCTATGCAGTTAGTTTCACAATGGTTATTATGACAAACAATTGGATTGTCTTCATAATTGGTTGGGAACTTGTAACAATAACAACTTTTCTAATGTTATTATGGGGTAGTAATAAGATCGCCCGGATTTATTTAATTATCCAATTTATAGGGAGTAACTTCTTATTATATGTAGTTTTAATGATAATGAGTGCTGGTTATACAACAATTGGACCTATTAGTGAATTTAACCTGCAAGTACTTTTGATTCTAGGTGTAGGATTGAAGAGTGCGATTATTGGGTTACATTTTTGGCTTCCTATTGTCCATTCTAGAGCTCCTTCTCCTGTTAGTGCTATTTTATCGGGTTGGGTTGTTAAACTAGGTTTTATAATTTTATTAAAAACCGTTACTTCTGGTAATATACTATTATTTTATGCTGGGATAGCTATGGTTGTATATGGCGGGATTGAAGCGGTTTTGGAGACGGATTACAAGGTTCTTTTAGCATACAGTACTATTAGTCAATTAGGCTTTATAGCTATTGGAATCGGTAGTGGCAATGTTTACGCATATTGGGGTAGTGTTTTACATATAGTTGTTCATGGTTTAGCAAAAACTAGTTTATTTTTAAGTAGTGGGTATTGGATGAAAAAGACCAAAAGTAGAACAATCTATGCTTTTAAAAATGGTTGGTTTGTAGATAGAATGAATTCAATATTGACTATTATTGGTCTAACAGTTTTAGCAGGGTTCCCTATACTGGCGGGTTATAATTGTAAATACTTAATAAAATATGCATCAGGTGATAACCTCATCTTAACATATACATTCCATGGACTAAGTATTTTGTCTTATCTATATGTATTTAGATTTTTAAAGTGGGGAATATTTAATATTGATAAAAAGGAAAAAGAAAATTTCAAAAAAGATGAGGTTCGCGAGGCCAATTCTTTTCTTTCTATATCGATTCCACTTTTATTAATTATAGTTATTACCTTTACAAGCAATAGATTATTAGGGATAAAATTTATTGATTATCATATAATGAGTGGTATATTAAAAAACGTTATTTATTTAGTGATAGCATTATCAATTCTAAAAATAACAAACTGGATTTATGTCAAAGAAAAACCAGTTCCTTCAATGGACTTATTTTTGATTAGGATGAAAAACTGGTATAATGTATTTAAAGGAAGACCGAAGGTTAAGACTTTGGAAGTCGATATGGAAAATCAAATATATAATTTTTTAATAAGTTTTGCAGAATTTGTATATAATTACTTACCCAAAAAGATTCAAAGTCAGCTTTTAATTATTCCAATTGTAATTTTATTACTATTGCTTTTTGCAATCTATTAAGGACTTATAATTTTCAAAAAGCTTTATTTAATAATCTTGACATTAAATAGCAATTAACTTATAATAATTAATAATTGAAAATACCTTATTTGATTGTTGTGTTAAGGTATTATTATGAAATCTTTAATAAAGGAGTATTGTCATATGGCTGAGGAAGTATTATTAACAGAAAAAGGTTACAAAAAACTTGAAGAGGAACTTGAAAAACTTACTACGATAAAAAGAAGAGAGGTAGCAAAAAGAATCAAAGTAGCTCGTGAATTCGGTGATATTAGTGAGAATTCCGAGTATGATGACGCAAAAAATGAACAAGCATTTGTAGAAGGCAGGATAAAAGAAATTAAACATCTTATTGATAATGCAAAAGTTATAAAAGAAGAGGAAGTTAGTAATGACAAGGTAAATCTAGGTACAACTGTAAGGCTGCATAATTTGAATGAAGATAGTTATGTTACCTATAAATTGGTAGGGACTGCAGAAGCAGATCCTCTTGATAACAAAATATCCAATGAATCTCCAATTGGAAAAGCAATATTAGGAAATACTGTTGGAACCAAAGTGGAGGTTAAAGTACCAAAAGGTAATATTAATTATGAAATAATTTCTATTGAAAAATCTAGTGAATAAAGAAAGAGGGATATAATGTCTGAAGAACCTAAGAATGATTTAAATAAATTGATGAAACAAAAAATCGAAAAATACAAAAATTTTAAAGAAAGTGGTATAAAAAACTATGATGAAAAATATAATGTAGACACTTATGCCGAGGATATTTTAGGTAATTTTGATGAGTATGAGGGTAAAACTGTCAAAATGGCAGGTAGAATAATGGCACTCAGAACTCATGGTAAGGCAAGTTTCGCTGATATTCAAGATACAAGCGGTCAAATGCAACTATATGTGAAAGTTGATTTAATAGGAGAAGAAAGATATGAACTATTCACTGAATTAGATATTGGTGATATAGTTGGCATAGAAGGGGAAGTATTTAAAACTAATAGGGGTCAAACTTCTGTAAAAGTTAAAAGTTTTAAACTTTTAACAAAATCTTTGAGGCCTTTACCTGAAAAATTTCATGGCTTGAAAGATAAAGAAATGAGATACCGGCAAAGGTATTTAGATTTAATTATGAATCCTGAAGTTAAAGACACATTTGAAATTCGGAGTAATATTATTAGATCTTTCAGAGATACTTTAGAAAAAAAAGATTTTCTTGAAGTGGAAACTCCTATGATGCACCCTATTCCAGGGGGAGCTAGTGCTAAACCTTTTATCACCCATCATAATGCTTTAGATATGGAATTATATCTAAGAATAGCTCCAGAGCTTTATTTGAAAAGATTAATAGTAGGTGGATTTGATAGAGTATATGAGATTAATAGAAATTTTCGGAATGAAGGTATGTCTTATAAACATAACCCTGAGTTTACCACATTAGAATTATATCAAGCTCAGGCTGATTATCATGACATGATGGATATTACTGAAGAGTTAGTTTTAGAATCAGCTAGAGAAACTCTTAGTACAACTGAAATTAATTATCAGGGTAAAGATATTGATTTGAGTATGCCCTGGCGGAGAATTAAGATGAAAGAATTAGTGAAAGATGAGACTGGTTTTGATTATAATGCCCTTAAAGATAGTTCTGAAGCTTATGAAAGAGCTAAAGAAATCGGAGTAAAAATAGAAGAAAATAATTTAAGTAAAGGAGAAGTTCTTTATGAAATATTCGAAAGGATGGTTGAAGAAGATCTTATTCAACCAACTTTTGTTATGGATTATCCCATTGAAGTTTCTCCTCTTGCTAAAAATAAAGAAGATGAACCTGAATTTGCTTATAGATTTGAAGCTTTCATAAATGGCTGGGAAATCGCTAATGCGTTTAGTGAGTTAAATGATCCTTTTGAACAAAAAGACAGATTTAAACAGCAAATGAAGCAAAGAGAAGCAGGCGATGAAGAAGCTCAAATGATGGATGAAGATTTCATAAAGGCATTAGAATATGGAATGCCTCCAACTGGTGGTTTGGGTATAGGACTTGATAGATTAATTATGTTAATGACTAATTCGAAATCAATTAGAGATGTGATATTATTCCCCACAATGAGATCTGAAAAATAAAATATGATAAGTCGAAAATATAAAGGCCAGAGTATAATTAACTCTGGCCTTAAAAATTATAGATTTATATATAGAGTATTTTATTTTTTAACATTTCAATGATTACATAACATACAATAAGAGAAGGAATTATGAAACTTGCGTTGTATACAATAGAATAGATCCAAATATTAGTCCCCTCAGGTGCATATTGAGCGAAGAAAACTGCTCCAGATAAAATGTGTGAAACTAATCTGAGAGATCCACCTAAAAGTAGGGCGGATATAATATAGAAGTTTATTTTTTTGTTCTTATATTTTTCTGCCTGTTCTTTAAATACACCGGAGAAGCCTAATAACATATATGGTAATGGATAATCTAATACCATCTGGATGGGATGAACAATAAATGGATTAAATGCTAGTTGCAACATTCCATAGACAAAACCAGCTAAAAGCCCTTCTTTTAATCCCCATCTTAAAGCAATAAATAGAATTGGCAACATTTCGAGACTTATTGAGCCACCTTGTGGCATTTTCCATAACGGCATGAAATTAAAAATCACTGCAAGTGCGACTGCAACTGACATTTCTGTGATTGCTCTTAAACTTATTTTCATAAAAAAACCCTCCTAGTTATTGGAGGAACAACACTGAGTAAATATTCCCTTCGCCTGCATTACCAGGATCAGGTATTGTGGGTCGATGCATATAAATACATCCTCTCAGCAGATTGCTCCCCAGATTACACTATTATTATTTCTGTTTAAGATAGCTAAATCCTCCTTTATATATTAAAAATATTGAATGATTTAATTTGAATAAATAATATAATCAGAGGTGATTAATTTGAAAATTTTATTAGCACCGGATTCTTTTAAAGATTCCCTTACAGCTTTAGAGGTATGTGAAAGTATTGAAAAGGGGATAAAAAACTACAAAAGTGACATTTTAGTAAAATCCTTACCAATGGCAGATGGGGGGGAAGGTACTGTGCGTTCCTTAGTCGATGCAACTGGAGGAAAAATAATTAAAAAGGTTGTTACAGGACCATTGGGAAAAGATGTGAAGGCATTCTATGGCATATTAGGTGATAAAAAAACAGGGGTTATTGAAATGGCTTCTGCTTCAGGTCTACCACTGGTACCACAAGATAAGCGAAATCCCTCAAGAACTACTACATTTGGGACAGGAGAATTAATAAAGGCAACATTAGAACATAATATTGAAAAGTTAATTATAGGTATTGGAGGTAGTGCTACTACTGATGGTGGGGTAGGAATGGCACAGGCTCTTGGAGTAGAATTCCTTGATAAAAATAATAAAGAAATAGGATTTGGTGGGGAAAATTTAAAACATATAGACCAAATTAAAATGGATAATTTAGACCAAAGAATTAAAGAATTGGAAATATTAGTAGCATGTGATGTAGATAACCCTCTTTATGGGAAAAAAGGAGCAGCTTATGTATATAGTCCCCAAAAGGGTGCTGACGAAAGGATGGTAGAAAAATTAGATGAAAACCTAAGGCACTTTAATAAAGTTGTAAAAGAACAACTTAATAAAAATGTAAACAAAATAAAAGGAGCCGGAGCAGCCGGTGGTCTGGGTGCAGGTCTGGTAGCATTTCTGGATGCAGAACTTAAAAACGGGATAGATATCACTTTAGATATTGTTAATTTTGATCAGAAAATAAAAGGTGTGGATCTAATTATAACTGGGGAAGGGATGTTAGATGGACAAACTGTCTATGGTAAAACCCCGATTGGTGTTGCCAAAAGAGCTAAAGAACACCATATACCTGTAGTTGCGGTAGCGGGTTCCTTAGGAGAAGGTGTAGAAAAAGTATTAAATAATGGTATAGATTCATATTTTAGTATAGTTGATAAACCAGATACTTTAGAAAAAATAATAAGCAGAACCGAAAATTTACTTACAAATTTAAGTGAGCAGATTATTAGAACTTATTTGCTAGAGAAGAAGGGGTGATGGTTTTATTATTTGAACTTGATTTGTAATGAAATATATAATTATAATAGTAATAGTTATAAAAAAATGGGAGGTTATATTATGTATAAAAGTTTAAAAGTTAAATCCTCAAGAAGAAATGACCTGGTTGATATTACCAATCAGGTGGTTGACTTTATAAAAAATTCTTCCGTGAACGATGGTCTGTTAGTCATAAATGTTTTACATACTACTGCTGCAGTAACTATTAATGAAAATGCTGATCCTGATGTAAAAAAGGATATCTTAAAAGAATTAAAAAAGCTAATTCCACACAATGATAATTATCAACACATAGAGGGAAATGCAGATGCTCATATAAAGACCAGTTTAGTTGGATCTAATGAAACAATTATTGTAAAAAACAACAGATTAAAACTGGGAAGTTGGCAGGGGATCTTTTTATGTGACTTTGATGGGCCTAGAACTAGAACTGTAATTTTAAAATTAATTTCAGATTAAGTTTATTTCACCTTGACAGCGTGCCTTTTAATTGATAATATATAAAATGTCGCTGAAGGAAAAGTCGGGCAAAAATGAGTTATAAAAAACGGCTAAAAACCGATTGACAGCGGCCGCGAAAAGTGGTACACTTATTTCGCGGTAGAGAAGTAGAACCTTGAAAAGTGAACAGCAGACCCTGACAGTTTTGATTAAGTTTCAAGCAAGAATTTTTATAGCGAGCAAAGTTTTAAGCTATAGGAAACAACTTTTCATTATTAAATGGAGAGTTTGATCCTGGCTCAGGACGAACGCTGGCGGCGTGCTTAACACATGCA
>JAWOEZ010000105.1:0-2803 GCA_046482435.1 Halanaerobiales bacterium | reverse complement strand
TCCTGGTATACAGGTCTTTGAAATATAGGGTATGGGTTACAAAGTCGTTGAAATAGGTAATGTGATCTTCCTGATCTTCATAAATCTTATCTGCAATGCCTCTGGTAAAGTCTACTATTTCTCCGAATCGGGCTGCATACAATGGACTTTTTTCCCTGTCTGACTGGACCTGTTCAAATGCCTGACGCAGTTGTGCCTGTTCAGCCAGGGCAGTTTTGTGAAGATCTTCATCCGGTGCATACACCTGCAACAGATGGTTGATTGCTCCCAGCTTGTCCAGGATGATCTGCTAGCGTGTATGCTGGGCTTTCAGATAATCGATTATTATTTGCAGATCCACTTTTAAACTTTTTATCTTAAATGTCTAAAGAAAATGACATCTAAATTTTTAGTTAATTTAGGTGAAGATAAATTGAGGTGATTTTTTTTTGCTTTAGTTTGGATATGTTTTTGAATTGTTTCAAGGACAGCTCTACCGGTAGAAATAATAAAGTAACTTCTAGACCAAAAGGCTGATTCCCAATAGTAGTCTTTCAATTGGTGTTCATAAACTATTTTAATAAGCCGAGATGAAACTGTTTTTAAAGTGTCAACTGGTTTCGATAACTGTAGGGGATGAATCATTTGTAAAAACAGCTGATATTCTCATAGATAGAAGCTATCAGGGAAGATATATTATTCCGGGGAGTGGAGATGAATTTGCAATCCTTCTTCCTAATACTAATCAGCAAGAAACTCATAGGGTTATAGATAGAATATTTGAAGTAATTACAAAAACAAAAGAAGAGCAGTTATCTATTTTATTAACTATTGGTTCTGCCCCAAAGACAACAAACAAACAGGACATAACAGAAATATTAATACCGGCAGATCAGGCTATGTATAAAAATAAGTCTTCCCAAAAAAAATGATATCTAAAAAGATAAATATGCTGAACTCTAATCAAACAACCTAACTTTCAAGATGATATACTCTTCTTAAAGCAGATAGATTAAATAAAAGGATTTTGGCGAGTTATGTATAAATATAAAAATAAAGATAAAGCTACAAAATTAACAAATATTGATATAAGACAAATATTTATGAGGATTGTGAAGATTTAATTTAGTTTTTAAAAAAAATTAGGTTTTTGTTTTTTACTCTATTTAATCTTAAAATGACTTCAACTGAACCTTTTTGAAATTATTAAAATGCCATCTAAAGTTGATATTTAGCGGGAGATATAGAGTGGTATAATGTCAATATAGTAAAAGAAAAATGGATCTATCAGAAAGAAGGGGTGAAGTACTGGTAAGAAAACTCGATAATGAATATGATAGAAGATAATCGTTTTGAACTTGGGAAATTGGTCATTTGACGTCGAAAACGGGTAGTAAAACCGAGGGAGGATTAGAGAAATAATTGCGGGGTGGAATTAGTTGAAAAGTGATATATCATACACTAAAACAAAAATTATTAGGAGAGGTGATTATATTGAATAATAATGGTACAGTATTGGGTATAGAAGAAAATCTAGAGGCTGTGCTTTGTTATCTTGGAGCTTGGATTACTGGAATTATCTTTTTAGTCGTGGAAAAAGAAAATAAGTTTGTCAGATTTCATGCTATGCAGTCTTTAGTAACATTTGTTGCATTATTTGTAGTAGGGATGATAGCTTCTATAATACCATTAATTGGAGGAATTATTTCTATACTTATTTCACCTTTGGGAATTATCCTCTGGTTATTTATGATGTATAAAGCCTATCAAGGTGAGATGTATAAACTTCCCTATGTAGGGGATTTTTCAGAAGAACAAATTTTTGGCAAAGAAACTATGGGCGCTTCAGAACCGCCAGAAAGCTCTGAGAGATCTGAATCTAAAAACGATGATGATCTTAATATTGATTGATAGAACAAAACATATTAAGATTTAATACATCACCTTATTTTACAATTTTAATACAAATATTTGCAGATATATTAGTAATTCAAGAAGGGATTAAATACATACTATAAACTTAAGATTTTATAGTTACCTTAATAGACTTTCTTAATAGCAAATGGCTTTCCTTATATAAAAGAAAATATCTTTTATCAAAAATATTGAAGGTAAACTCCCCCTAAATTAAACAGATTTAGGGGGAGTTCAATTTTAACGGCCTTAATTTTCAATATATTATTTAACAACTACAATTCTAGGATTTCAACTGGATATGAGACAGTAACTTCTTGACCAAAAATATTTTTAGAATAGAACCTTTTCAAATAATTTTCTTTTTAAATATCAAGGCACGCTGCAAACCCCTCAATATAAATATCTGGATTCTAAACCCGATCAGCTTATATTTACTAACTATGTTATTAGAATTAAAGACAACAAACTCTTTTAAGCTTAAATCCCTTAGGATTAAAAGAAGATATTATGTATTAGATTACCTTCATAAAGCAAGTAGAAAATTTGATAATATTGCTCTAGATAATAAGGTAGGTACTGTTGTCATCGTTGATATTAAAAGCATTAAACAAAATTCTAATAATATATCTTTTGTTCAAATACCTATTTAGAGATTAATCAATATGATAGAGTATAAGGCTGAATTAGAAGGTATTAAAGCTGTTAGGGTTAATTAATCATATAAAAGTGGATGCAGTTCTCTTTTGATTTAGTGAGATTAAATAAAAGTAATTATGATAAATCTCGTAGAATTACAAGGGATCTTTTTTAAAATCGGGCCAATATATTGTTAATAGTGACATTAATCGTGGTCTTAAGATCTTAAGAAAAAATTTTAAATATAGATCTATTCTCGAACTTGTTAGTC
>JAWOEZ010000020.1:0-9134 GCA_046482435.1 Halanaerobiales bacterium | reverse complement strand
AAAATTTTCTGCTAATTTCATCAGTCTTTTACCTCCTTTCTTATTGTAATTTAAAGTATTAATTATCTTTTTGGTTTTCAAGATACTGTTTAACTGATTCTTCAGAAATATTACCAAAAGATTAAAACCGAGCAAATTCATCACCCATTTAAAAAAGGGTGGGGTCTTTGCTCTTTTTTCCTAAATTATCTTGTCTAAATTTTACAGAATCATTGGTTCAACCAATAAGTTGATTAATCTCATACTAGAAATATCCTTAAACACCATCCGAACTTTAAAAGCCAACTTGAAATTTTTTAAAAAATATTAACTACGAAATATATGAATTCAGTTTTAGGAAATTGTCCAGCTTTTTCTGCAGGTATAATTGCTTTGTCTTTATCTTAGGTTATAGCTAATTACTTCTCTTGATTTAATTTGTTATTTTTAAAACTTAAACCTTTAAAAATTGTAATTTAAAGGATATGAAGAAACTATGCCCTAGATCGGTATGAAATAATGGTATAAAATTTGATATCTCCCTATTTTAACATGATTATATTATACAAATTCTTGATTTTTATGAATATTCCTTTAACAAATGAAAAAAGACCTTTTAACGGCCTTTTTTCATTAATAAATTTTTTTTATATTCATTACTCTATAATCATAATATTTAATAATTACCAGATTGTTTTAATCCCCTGATCATACTCATTATCAGTTCTTTTTTAGCTAACTTATTAATCCATTTCTCTAAAATCTCGATACTTCCATAGTAACTCCCCGCCATCTGACCAGTTACTGCAGCAATTGTATCGGTATCTCCACCTAAATTAACTGCTTTTATCATAGCTGTTTCAAAACTATCCGAATTATAAAAACTCCATAAACTGGCCTTTAGTGTATTCAGAACAAATCCATCTGGATTAATTTCGTCTTCCGCTAACTTATCATATGAAATGTTTAAAGTTTTTAGTACTCTATTATCTAATTCTAATCCTTTATAGCTTTCGTTTATTAAAAAGTTTTTATCTTTATTATGAATGGAATAAAAGATAAAAGAACCCAAATATTTGCATGAATCCACTGCCATCGGATTATTATGAGTAGCTAATGAACTTTTGCCAGAATAATGAACCGTTTTTTTATAGCTGTTAATAAAATACATTGGTACCGGAGCCAATCTCATTATACTGCCGTTACCAGCTGCATCTTCTCTTGCGGGAGGTAGAATCTCATTTTGAATATAATCAGTAATAGAAATACTAGTATTTCGACCTATTCCAAAGGCTCTATCTTTGGAACTTAAATATCCATCTTTAAACCATTTTGCATATCTAGCAAGTTGACTTTCTAAATCAAAACCATCCTTGATTAAACTTTCAGCTAAACATAATGCTAATGAAGTATCATCTGTCCACTGGCCAGCAGAAATATTATGAGGACCTCCTCCCTTCATCTTACCCTTGAAATTAATATTATCTCCGGACATTCCTTCATATCGAGCCCCTAAAGCATCTCCAACTATTAAACCCAATAAAGCACCTTTGAATTTATTTTCCATTTAAATCCCCCTAATAAGCTAATATTTTTAGGTTAGTAAAATATTAACTTCTCTATTATCAATTTTTATTAATTAAAATAGCTACATTTTCATCTAATAAATAATGGGTGGTGCCATTATTTTCAACATTAGTGACAGCAAACCTCTTATCACCCTCTATTATCTTTTTAGTAATTTCCTTCTTTTTATCACCGATCGCTATAAATAAAATGTTTTTTGCATGACTTAATATTTTAAAGGTAAAGGTTATTCTTTTTAATCTTTTCCCTTTGGTAATATCTAAGAATTTATTGTTATTAACCTTCTTGTAATCAAATATAAAAGCTGTATGGCCGTCATTCCCAATGCCAAGGTGTATTAAATCAAAAACTGCATAAGGTTTTTTCTAAAGATAATGAAAAATGTTCAACAATCATTTCTTTATCCTCTTTTACTAACCTATCTATACTGTTTAAATAATTAATATCTTTTATATTTTCAGAAGGGATGTTAATATTATTTAACAAGTATTTTTTTATTTTGAAATTACTTTTTTTACTATCTGTATTTACATACCTTTCATCAACTAAAAACATATTGAGGTTCTTCCAATTTACTTTTGTGGTTCTTCTCGCTTTCAGTTGGTACAAAATGATTCTAGTTTCCTGGATAACACTGTTTTACTTTAAGTTTAAAATATTCTAAGTCATGATAGCCAAAAGCAGTTCTTTTGATCTCTTTAATTTTATTGTTTACACCTTCTAATATTGAAGTATGAATTGGATGTAAAGCATAACCTACAATACCATACCAGTATTTATCTAATTTCTTAGCAAATTTTTTGAGTGGCTTAATACTTGAATCTTTGATCTTGCTAATAAATTTATCTAAGGCTTTTTTCAGTTTTTTTGGATTCTGATATTCAAATAGTTCTTTAAGTTTATCTTTTAAAATATATGCTAAAGAAAGATTTTCATTGATCTTTAATAGTTTTTTGAGTTTATCTACTTCTTTATCTTTTAGATTTTCTTCATTTTTCAATAGCAGCCATCTGCTGCCTTTATAAACTTTATATTCGGGATCATCTTTTGACTTATTACGTTGTTCAGTTCTTCTTACTTCATCAATTACATCTCTATTATAACTGGCAATTAAATGGTATTTGTCAAATACTATTTAAGCCTGAGGACAGTGCTCACGGACAGCTTTAATAAAAGGATCCCACATATCCATAGCAATAGCTTTAATTTGTTTTATTTTTTCTTCTGGCATTTTATCAAAGAATTCATTTAAGGTATCGGACTTACGTCCTTTACCTAACCAGATTACACGGCCGGTCTTGAAATCTAAAATAACAGTTAAATATTTATGATGTTTGCCAAAAGAAACTTCGTCTATTGCCAGTAAGCCTGAATGGGAATAATCAGTTTCTCCAAACTCTTTTTTGAGAAACTTCTGGTGTATCTTCTTTACCGTTTCCCAGTGTAAATTAAGATGTTCTGCAACTTCTTTTGCAGTCATGTGTTGGCATAGTTCATGAATATATTGAGCCAGTCTATTAGTAACCTGATGTCCACCCGGAGAAGTTACACCTGTTTTTTCAACTTTTATGCCGCAATTAGGGCAATGAATCTTTCTATAATAAAGAACTACCTTACAGTCAACACCTAAAATATCAAGATCTCTCAGTGTTCTTTGATGCCAGGAGTGTATACCTTCAGCTTTACTTCCACATTCATGACAGATTGGAGTATATCTTTTATCAGGTGTCAAGACTACAAAATATACAGAACCTAGATTTGGTTCTTCCATTTTAAAGAAATTCTTAATTTTGACTCGACGAAAGGGGAATAAAGATGTTATACTATAACTGGACATTGGCAAGACCTCCTAATTTTTGTAGTGTTCTTTATTTAAATTGTTGGAGGTTTTTTGTCAATGTCCTTTTTTTCTACCAACGGATTACGAGGAGAACCAAAAAATAATATATTTTGAACTGTTTCTTTGCCCAGATAATGATCAATCCTATATATTTGTTCTTCATTAAACACTTCCTGGATTTTATCATTAAGTTTTACAGCCGAATTTAAATCATAGCCAAATGGTTTTTCCATAACAATTCTGGTATTAAATATTTTTTGCATTTTATTTTCGCCTAGATTATCTATAATTGTTTCAGAAAATTGGGGGGCACTGCCAGATAATATATTACATTGGGTTTACTAAGATTCATTGAATCAGCAGTATTTTTTATTTTTTGTTTTAAATCATTAAAATCGTATTCAACTTCGAAATCCAAACCTATGAATTCAATATTTTCTTTAAAAGTTTCTACTATATTTTTCTCGTAAATATCACTGCTAAAGTCCGCAATAGATTCTTCTATAAATTTATGATATTGTTTAGTACTTAATTCAGGTAAACCAGCTGAGATAATCTTAAATACACAATCTAATCTGTCGTTATAATAAAGTCTATACAATGCGGGCAGAAGTTTTCTTTTTGCCAAATCTCCTCCCCCACCAAAGATAACAAAAATCAGTGGTTCTTTTATAAAATTATCTGGAAGCGAAAGTATGTTTATCTTTATTAATTAATTCACCTTGTACTTCTCTTTTATTAACCATAAGTATTACTCCTTTTTAATTTCATGACCACCAAAATCATTTCTGATTGCAGAGAGTATTTTAGCACTAAATGATTCATCCTGACGAGACCTGTATCTTTTAAATAAAGATAAAGCTATAACTGAAGCAGGAACCTCTTGTTCAATAGACTCCATCACTGTCCAACGCCCTTCACCGGAATCTTCAACATAATCCTGGATCCCTTCTAAATTTGGGTTTTCTTTTAAACTTTCTGCAGTTAATTCTAATAACCAAGATCTAATCACACCACCGTGGTTCCATAACTCAGCTATTTCTCCCAAATTAAGTGCGAAATCTTGTTTTGACTTCAATATTTCAAAACCTTCCGCATAGGCTTCCATCATGGCATATTCGATACCGTTGTGAACCATCTTAACAAAATGGCCCGCACCATTTTGACCAACATATTTGTAACCATTTTCAGGTGCTAAATCTTTTAATATCTCTTCGGTTTCGAGATAAGCATCTTCTGGACCACCAACCATTAGGCAGTAACCTTCTTCTAATCCCCAGACCCCTCCACTGGTCCCTACATCTAAAAAATTAATGTTTTCATTTTTCAATTTTTCTGCTAGTTTCATAGAATCCTTATAATTTGAATTACCACCATCAATAATTATATCTCCAGCATTCAAATATTTGGAAAGTTCTGTAACTGTATTTATTACTATCCTTCCGGCAGGAACCATAACCCAGACAATTTTCTTTTCGCTTTCCATATTTTTAGCTAAATTTTTTAAACTATTGCTAGTTATTGCACCTTTTTTACCATATTTCTTTACAGATTTATGATCTACATCATAAACTACTACTCTATGATTATTATCAAGTAATTTTCTTGTCATATTACCACCCATTTTACCTAAGCCAACCATTCCAATCTCCATTTATAAATCCTCCTTTTCATTAATCCTATATTTTATTAATTAAATACCAGTATAAAATGACCTTTTTAATGAATTTTTTGAAATTAATTTTATTAAATAAAAGGAGTTCAATTAGCTATGTATAATTTAATATATACATCCTTTCACAGGGCTCCTGGATTTTTTCAGGAGCTTAACTATTGTTAAAATATACTTTAATATTTAATATCTCTTGTAAGGAGTTTTTTAAATGAATTTAAAAAGTTTTTTCTCTCTAGTTGAAATAAGAACTAAAGTGGCAAGTATGTTACCTTTAATGATAGGAACTTTGTATGTGGTGTTTAGATTTAATTCTTTCAATCCTCTAAATTTTATATTCTTTTTTCTTTCTCTAATATTTATAGATATGGCAACAACTGCTTTAAATCATTTCTATGATTTTAAAAAAGCCAAAAATGAATATGGTTATAATTACAATATCCATAACCCTGTCAAAAGCTATAATTTAAGTAACAAAAATGTTATCACAATAATTATTATTTTGTTAACTACTGCTGTCATAAGTGGATTAATCCTCTATCTCAGAACTGATTTATTAATTCTTCTGATAGGGGCTCTCTCATTTTTTGTAGGAATTACTTATTCTTTCGGACCAATCCCTATTTCTAGAACACCTTTAGGAGAATTATTCTCCGGAATTTTCATGGGCTTTTTTATATTTTTTATAGCAACTCAAATCCATCTTCCACCCCAACAAAAAATAATTAATTTAATTTATCAAAATTATAATATTATATTTGAAATACATATTATTGAGCTTATCTTCATTTTTTGCGCCTCTTTACCGTTGATTTTAAGCATTGCCAATATAATGTTGGCCAATAACATTTCTGATATTGAAGATGATAAAAAAAATGATAGGTATACTCTACCTATCTACATTGGAAAAAAGAATGCCTTATTTTTATTTAAGACATTATATTACATCATATTTTTAGACTTCATCTTTTTGATAGCTCTAAAGATAGTACCTCTTTTTTCACTTATTATATTTGTTTCACTAATTCCTGTTTACAAAAATATTCAGACTTTTATGCAAAAACAAACTAAAAAAGATACTTTTAATACTTGTATTGAAAACTTCCTGTGGATCAATGGTCTCTATCTACTTTCATTTTTATTATTCTTTCTTTTTTAACGATTGGATCCTTTTGATTCATACATTTCTTGGTCCGCTTCTTCTAAGATATCATATAAGCTTGTATCTTTGTCATTTTTAGTGGCTAAGCCAATGGAAATACTAATTACAGTATCAGTGGTTTCTTTTTGGTTATAATTATCAATTTCATTATAAATCCTCTTACTAATTTTCTCTGCTGTCTTTTCTGTTGTATTAGGTAATATAACACCAAACTCATCTCCACCTACTCGAGCTAATATATCTTCTTCTCTGAGAGAACTCTGTAATATATCGGCTGTTTTTTTGATAATTTGGTTACCCTTTATATGGCCTTCACTATCATTAATGGACTTGAGTTGGTCTATATCTATAATTATGAAACTAATTGGTAATTTTCTGGATTTATTGAAACGGTCAAGTTCATTTTTAAAGTATCTATAATTATAAAGTCCAGTCATCTGGTCATGAAAAGACAAGTATGTTAAATCTTCTTCTAACTCTTTATTACTGCTTATATTCTTAAATGAGAGGATATAATTACTCTCTTCCCCATTAATTTTCTCAACGTTCATCTCTAACCATATCTTATCTTCTGGGAAAAAACTAACTTCATACTCAAAACTATCATTTTTATTAACTTTTTCTAAGTTTATTTGTTTAACATCCAAAATTTCAAATATTTTTTTCCCGATTAAATATTCTTTATCTTGCTTATGTAATAACTCTATCATATGCTCATTAATATCTAAAATATTACCAGCTTTATCACATCTCACCAAACCGATGGGTGACTTTTTAAATAATTTTTTATAAAATACTTTTCTCTCTTTAATACTTTTTACACTTAAATAGCTTAGTTTACTAATTAGAAAAGAAACTAAGGAGATGATATAAAATGTCAGTAAAAACACAAACTTATTTACTAAGCAGTCAGTAATATAAATAGTAGTTATGGAAACAAGAACTATCATTATTACATTAAAAGTTTTTAACTGTTTTTGTGGCTTCAATAATAAATTGCTGATAAAAATAACAACTATTATACTAAAGGCAAAATTAAGAGCCATATTATTTATATAAGCTAAATACAAAAGATGAATATTTGCAAAATATACTAAATAATAGAACAATTTATAAATATTGTTTTTAATTATTTTTGTAAAGTAACTCCCTAAATATACTATTAAAAATACACTCCCAGGAAGAATTCGGTGAGTTGATCCAATTGGATCCTCAACTAATATGCTTGTTTTATATAATAATCCAAATATCAAATACATAAAAACAGTAAACAACATTATTTTTCTTATATAAAAAAGTTTTGATTTTTTTTCCAAGAAATTAACTAAATTTTTCAATTTACAACACTCTTTCTAATTATCCTCGATTTTAAAATTCTATGTGATTACAATAATATACAAATATCTTATAATTGTCAATTATACCATATATTTAATCTTTCTTCTATAACAACATCATATAGTGGAAATTATTAACTTATGGGTTGTTATGAAATTTGGTTGAAGTCATATTTACAACTATTATGTTACATTTTTAATAATAAAATTTCTGCAGTATTTTTCATTATTATATCGAATACAATCTTAACCTTCTCAGGACTATTATATTGAGAAATTTAGACATATAATAGGCCATAATCTAGTGGATCATCAGTACCTAAAAATGAAATCCATCACAGATTGTATCTTGGGCAGTAGCTATATTTATTCCCATTTCTACCATCTTTCCAATCCTTGTTACTCATCTTGTTCTTGGTTCTAAATCAATACCCATCATTGCTAAAAATGGAGAATTTGTACACACATCTAAATCAACAAGTTTTAGTAATTTCATAATTTTTTGCCTGAGCAACATTTTGATAATTTATTGAAGTACAATTCCTACCTGTTGACCTGCCATTGTAATTTTCTTCCAAAGTTCTCATTGCAGCATATCCAAAAAAAATTGCAAAAATATCTTATATCTGGACAATATGCAGATCTATATCAACATCATAAATTTTTGTTATTTCAAAAACTAAATCCTCCTGTTTCTTAAAATACTCATCTATTAATTCTGCCGCAGGCCTATCTCCTTTTAACTCTGCACCAGTTTCCTTTACTTCCCAGAGTAATTCATCTGTGCATTCATTATTAAAGATAACTTACTGGGTAAATGCAACTACTTTGATATCATAGATATCTTTACATTCTTCTTTAGGGGTAAGTACTCCTTTTAAACCAATCAAATCTATTATATTATCTATATCTACACTTGTTCTTAGCTTGTTTATTCCAAATCAAACCCAGTCTTTAACCGCTCTAATTGCTCTATATATTATTCTATCTTTGCAAATATCCCATCTTTAATTAAGATATCGATCTCTTCTTCTCGGTCAACTATTTTAGTGTTGTTTATTAACAGCTTTTTTTCACCTCTCATAAATTTATATATTCATAATATAAATGTTTTTAAAAAAAATTGAATATTTCCTTTAAATAAATTCACAAATTTATGGAAGGAATTATAGAAATATAAATAATAGACAGAAAAAATATCTCCATCTTTAAATGGAGATCAAGTATTGACCTACTCCCCGCCCCTTCCTGTTCTCAAAAGCGAGGATTCTTAATAGTTTAAGCCTAGCTTCCAAATTGATATTACACTGAAATACCCCGACGCTTAAAAGGTCTAGGATTACATTCAATTTGGCAACTAAGGGAGTTAGATTGATACCTTACTCCCCAGGGTAAGCTCAATTCACCTTCTAACCGATTGGGCTTACCCTCTAAAGTGCCAATTATATACTTTTTTAAATGGTGCTTCAATATCACCACTGATACCACCGCGAGCACCAATAGTAATATTGTCGCCAACTTTCAAGTGCCCTGCGGCCGCCGATTGACCCCCGAAGG
>JAWOEZ010000017.1:0-4129 GCA_046482435.1 Halanaerobiales bacterium | reverse complement strand
CAAATTTTCTTCTTTGATCATTTTCTTTAAATTATTTTTGATTTGTTTATAAAGAGGTATTGAGTCATTTTTTGAGATTTTTTCCATATTTTTATAAGCCCCCTGACTAGTCTAAAAGCTAACATTTTAATTTTTGTACTACTTATCTGGTTATGCGTATAAGTGTACTGTAAATATATTATAAAACATTTATTCATAATTTTCAAATATTTTTTTTAATTAACTGCCGACTCTTTAATTAAAAGGAGTCATGGATGTTTAAATAACAAAGATCAACACAACAAAAATTTTATTAACTTACCTGGTTATACGTATAAGTAGTTTATTTTCCCGCTTCTTTTTAATATATAAGATTTTTGTAACTATTCTTTAACTGAAGTAAGACGGGTTAGAAATAAGATAATAAACATACTTAAAGTAGCAGTGAAGAACATAACTTTTAGTCCCCAGAGATCTGCAATATATCCCATGATCGGGGCAACTACTATAATGAATATAGTTCTGAATTGAGACTCAATAGATAACATGGTAGCCCTTTCCTTTTCTTTAATTATGCCTCCGATATAATCAAGCATAATGGGACGTCTTATAGTTCGAATTACATAAAAGATTAAAAATAGGATAATTACTAAGTAAGAAAGCCCACTATTAATTGTAGCTGCAATAAATCCAAGTATAACTATTGTTGTCAAATAGATGACATTCAAACTTTTGTTGGTGCTTTTAAAAATGTTTTTTGCTTTGTATGCATTCCGGCTGGCAAAAGAGCTTATTAAATTTATAATAGCATAGGAAAAACCAAGAAGGATTGAAAGTCTTTTTTCCTGACTGGATATATATGATAAAAATGGTACTACCATAATTTCTACCCTTAAAATAGGTTGTAGATAATCTTTTAAAACTTTAAAATATCCATCATAGATACCGGAGTTTATAATACCCTTTCTTAAATCAGTTAAAATAGTAAATAGATTCTTTACACTTTCTATTCCTGAACGAATAAATTCCTTAATGCCTGCTTTTTTATCAATTTTTCCGTTTAAATAATCTGGATAGGTTGAAATCAAGATAAAATCTATTATATAAGGAATTATGGAAAACAAAAATATTAATCTATAATTACTCCTGACAAATACAATGAAGCCGCCGATTACTGCAGAAATAGATGCTCCTATTAAGGAATAAGATTTGGTTCTTCCATATACTTCTGTTTTCATATCTGCTATATCATGTACATCTAAATAATTAAAAATGATTGCTTTATGGGTTCCACTTCTAAAGGCTTCACCGATTCCAAATAAGACCATAGCAAAAGCCATCGTTAGGTATATATTACCTAAATAAAAAATGATAAAGGAAATTATATAAGAGACAAAACAAATTTGTAGGCTAGTTTTGCGTCCATAGTTATCGGCATATATTCCAGAAGGAACCTCAAGTAAATTTTTGG
Source organism: Halanaerobiales bacterium (assembly GCA_046482435.1). Classification (GTDB taxonomy): domain Bacteria; phylum Bacillota; class Halanaerobiia; order Halanaerobiales; family M55B127; genus M55B127. Next base: position 2,679 of record JAWOEZ010000017.1, on the reverse strand, counting down.
TGATTTCCCTGATAGAAATCAAACTACCAATCTGGAAATATGAAAAACCTATATTCAGAAAAAAGATATATAAGAATGGTTCAAAGAATTTTAAGTTTTTAAAGAAGCCATAATAACTAAATTTTTTTACGTTTTTATCTTCTTTTATATTCATAGTTTTTCCCTCTTTTGTTCACCTTTATATATATTTTATGGTAGTTAGGATCAATTGTCTAACTGATAACTTTTTAGTAAAATGAATTATTTGCTTAAAAAAATAACCCTCATCCATTTAATTATTTTAACCAATGGATGGAAGTTTAATTATAATTATAATGGATATTCAAACTCTATTTCGTGTTCTACTTTTATTCCGTGATAACCTATTTCAGGGATCTCCGGTTTTAATTCTCGTGCTCTATTAACAGCATCTTCATGAAATGCGACCATGTCAAAACCTTTTAACTGGTAGAACCTCATCGCATTAACATTATCATTGGTTGTAATTAAACAGACCCGATCACACCCTAGTTCTTTTCCCTTTTCTATCACAGTTTCAAGTAAGTCTGTACCTATTCCCACTACTTTGTGGTCTTCTATTGCTATGAAGCCCGGTAGTTTTCGAATATCATGTTCTTGATTTCTGGATACTAAAAGAGTAGTATCCCCCCATTCTTCCTGTAAAACTTCTAAAGCTTTAGCTCTGTTTTGCTTATTGATTGATTCGATGTGGTACATATTTTAATCCCTCCAGTTTTCTTGTTATTTTAATCCCACTATATATTATTAATTAAAATACCCTGATACCCTTTTTAAAAATAGATATTATTTTAATCGAAGTAATGTTTGACTCCTCTCATCTTTTTTGTTATTGGTCTATGGTATTTCTATTATATTTCACTTTCTATCCTGGTCTTTATCCCACAGTGAATATGTGATATAATCTATAAAAATAAGAGATATGGTTGATGGTGGTATTATTACTGCCCTTTCGAGATATGAAATCAAATCAAAGGGTAGTTAATACTGAACCAAACCATATGACTAGATAAATTAATAGAAAAAGAGCACATCTCTTAAAGGAGTAATCCTTTAATATGTGCTCTTTACTTTGTTTTCATATACTCTTTTAACTATTCAGTTATTAAAGTAAAGCCTTTTGTGGATAACAATTTCCACAGCGCAATACCAAACCTAATTATTTGAATTATAATAGTCAGTAACCAAAAGATACCTAATCCAGGCATCTTTGCTCTGCTGTTTTTTTAGTCAATTTCATTGTACTCCAAAGATCTTTAAGAATGAGTAATAAATATACAAAGGCAACAATTCTTTAAATTTTAGGATCAGTTAAATTACCGGATAGCTCCCAAATTTTTTCAGTAACCTTCTTATGATTGGCATATCTAGGATAGAGATTAGCACCAAAGAGTTGCTTAATACTTGCCATTATACCTGGTTCCTTTTCACCAGGTTCCATTATTTCCAGTCTGTGATTGAAAAGTTTACCTGAAACATTTTTAAATTTATCTGAAGTACAAATCTCAAAATAATTTTTTGCCATGATTTCAGGTTCTGGAAAAAATATATTCTGAATCCAGGCAATAGGCCTCCATAAAGGTTTAAACTTTTTGATAGTTTCTTTGGACATTTTTGCACCATTAATTTGAAGAGCATTTACCTTAATACCCTCCCTTTCTAATTCTTGAGCCATTTTAAAGGTTAGCATTGTTAAAACCATTTTGGAGTCTCGATAACTTTTATAAACACTGTATGACTTTTCATCATTTTTCCAGCCCTGAATATTATCAAAACTAATTTCTTTCTTGGGACTAAAAAAGTGTTTAATAATATTACTCACAGCATGAAGAATTCTGGGATCTTCAGTTGCTTTTAGCTGTTCAATTAATAAATTAGTCATCAAAAACGGACCAAAAACATTGGTGGCAAAAGTTAATTCAATATTATCTGGACTTAATCTATATTTATCACCATGGTTAAAATATGCAGCATTGTGAATTAGGATATCCAGTTTTTTAAATTCTTTTTTGAAATTATTGCAAAAAGAACGGATAGAATCAAAGGAAGCGAGGTCTACTTCTTTTAAATATACCTCATTATTCATTGTCTCATCTATTATTTCTTGTTGTGCTCTTTTACCTTTGTCCATATTACGGCAGGCCATAATTACTTTATAACCTTCTTTAGCAAACTTTTGTGCAGCTTTTTTGCCAATTCCAGAATTGGCACCTGTTATAATAACTGTTTTCACTTCATCTATCTCCTTTTTGTTTTAAATTATAAATAATCTACATTTTCTCTTTCCTAACTATCAAAACAATTACTTTACCAAATTCATTTTTAACAAATGTGATTTCATATATTTTTAACTATTTTTTCTTTCTCTTGAATGGCAAATATAATCAAGCAAATTATTGTTGCTAGAATAAGGATATGTAATATAACATGATAAAAATCTGGTATTAATATTTCATTAGAAGCAGGGATTATCCGATAAGTATCTTTAAAAAATTCATTATATGAAACTAGTTTCTCCTTAGAAACCCCAAAAATTGTATAATACCAGTGACTGAAAAACTGAATAATTGTCCATACGAAAAGAAATAATATAAGTAAATACTTCCCTATTTTTATTTTATATAAAAACAAAATAGATAGAAGTGAACTACTCGGCATTGA
>JAWOEZ010000052.1:0-10886 GCA_046482435.1 Halanaerobiales bacterium | reverse complement strand
AGTAGGAGTTATTGATTTTAGTTCTGGAGTTCCGATTTTATTAGGAAGTAATATTGGAACTACAGTGACAGCTATCTTATCAGCTATTGGTGCCAGCAAAACAGCTAAAAAATCAGCAGCCGCCCACTTTATTTTTAATATTTTAGGGACCAGTATAATGATCTTTTTGATATATGTTGTACCCAATTTTACGGGTCACCTAAGAGAATTATTAAGAGGTATAAGTCGGGTAACCAATAACACAATTAGTGTTGAAAGATTATTAGCTAATACACACACATTATTTAATGTGACAAATACATTAATTTGGATGCCATTTGTTGGATTTATGGTTCAGGTTGTAAATAAAATAATACCTGGAGAAGAAATTTCAATAGAGAGGGGTCTTGTTCACCTCGATGAAAGAATGCTAAATACTCCTCAGGCCGCTTTGACCCAGGTTCATAAAGAAGTTACAAGAATGCACAGTATAGTTGAAGAAATGATTACGGAGTCTAAAAAGGCAGTAATTGAAAAAGATAAAGAAATGATTGAAAAGATTAAACATAAAGAAGAAATCGTAAATGAAATTGAAGAAGAGTTGTTGGTTTTCTTAACAAACATACCTCAGACTTCTCTTTCAGATGAAGATATTAAAACATTAGATAGTTTCTTCGCTATTGTTGATGATGTTGAAAGTATTGGTGATGATGGAAATAGTATTGCTGATTTAGCTGAATATATTATTGATAATGATCTAGAGTTTTCTGAACAAGCAGTAAAATCAATAGAAAACGCTTATGATATTGTAACAAGTTATTTAGTAGACTCAAGAGAAATTATTAAAACTGGTAATGAAGAACTTGCCGAGAAACTGTTTGCCGGTGAAGAAGAAATGGATGATTTATTACTTCAATATAGAGAAGAGCACCTCAAACGTCTAAACAAAGGGGTTTGCATTCCTTCGGCCGGAATAGCTTATCTGGAGGTCTTAGAAGATCTCGAACATATAAGTGATCAATTTGCTGATATTGCTTATAGTATTATTGAGCGTAAACAAAACAGAATCAGCTAAAATTATAAAGGGCCCTTTATGGGGCTCTTTAATTATATGAGAGGAGGAGCGATATGGGGAAGCGTATTTTAATAGTTGATGATGAGAAAAATATCCGGGATTTACTTAAATTCAATTTAGAAAATGAAGGATATAAAACAGTCGAAGCTATTAATGGAAAAGAAGCTTTAGAAAAAGCGGATCAAAGTATTGACCTGGTAATATTAGATTTAATGTTACCAGAAGTTGATGGAATGGAAGTCTGTCGTGAAATGAGAAGTAATGAAGACTTAAGACAGATACCAATTATAATGTTAACTGCTAAAGGTGAAGAAATTGAAAGAATTTTGGGACTTGAAATGGGTGCAGATGATTATATGACAAAACCATTCAGCCCCCGGGAACTGATTGCTAGGGTAAAAGCTATTTTCCGTAGAATAAAGGAATTTAAAAACAATAACAGCGAGTTAAAAGAAGAAACTATTGACCTAGGTGATTTAAAATTGGATATTCCACGTCATGAAGTATATTATCACAAAAAGAAAATTGCATTGACTCCCAAAGAATTTGAACTTTTAAAATATCTAATAGTTAATCAAGGACATGTTCTTAGCAGAGATTTACTTTTAGAAAAAATATGGGGTTATGAATATGCAGGTGATACAAGAACTGTTGATGTTCATATCAGGCGACTGCGCCAAAAGATTTCTTCGGATTATATAGCTACTGTTAGAGGGGTGGGATATAAATTTGTTAAAATGGAATAATCTTGGAATAAAAAACCGAATTTTATCTATTTTTATCGTTATACAGCTTTTGATTATTATTTTTAGTTTCTATTATTTTAGTACAAATCATCGAGAATTTTACCTTGAGCAGGAAAGAATGAGCCTAAAACATTATAACAGATTAATTTCAATTGATATAAGAGATGCTGGATTATTAAACAATCAGCTTGAACTAAGAGAAAAAACTGCGCAATGGGCAGAAAATACTAACACTAGAGTTACAGTAATAGCCTCTGATGGCTTAGTACTTTCTGATTCTCATCATAATGTTCAGGATATGGATAATCATAGAAATAGACCAGAAGTTGTAGAGGCAATTGAAAATAAAAGTTATGGTAGTTCAATTCGTTATAGTGAAACAATTGGTGAAGAAATGCTTTATTTTGCAATGCCAATTTTTGAAAATAATGACTTAAAGGGTATACTAAGAACAGCACGTCCTTTAAGTTTTATTCAAAGTGTTTTAATTGAAGATATAAAAAGCTATTTATTTTTCTTTATTATTCTGGCATTTATAACAATTGTTCTTGGCTGGCGATTAACTCAAAGTATTGTTAAACCTTTAGAAAATGTTACAGAGACTGCAGCTAAAATTTCAGAAGGTGAACTTTCTGAAAGGATACCTGTTAGAAAATATAATAGTGAAATTGAAAAACTAGCTCGTATGTTTAATTTTATGGCAGCAGAATTAGAAGATAAAATAACTGAAATTTCACAGGAAAAAAATAGAATTGAAGCAATTTTGGAGAGTATGCTAGATGGGGTAATAGCTGTTGATAAAGAAACTAGAGTTTTATTAATCAATCCTGCAGCTCGTAAAATTTTTAATATTGAAGCAGAAAATGTTAAAGGGAAAAAATTGATTAATATACTTTTAAGTCACAGGATTGATATGTATTTAGAAAGAGCCTTTGAAAAAAAGGAAAGCATTAGGAGAGAAATTAAATACAAAAATCCTGAAGAAAAAATTATTCAGGCAACTTTTATACCTTTAGTTAATGAAAGTAAAAAAATTAATGGAGGAGTAATTGTATTAACTGATATTACTGAATTGAGAAGATTGGAAACAGTACGTAATGATTTTGTAGCAAATGTTTCTCATGAGTTACGGACTCCTTTAACTTCAATTGTAGGTTATTTAGATACTTTAATTGATAGTGACATTGATGACTTAAAAACTAGAGAACAATTTCTTAAAACTATTAAAGAAGAAACAGATAGATTATCAATTTTAATTAGGGATTTGCTTAACCTTTCTAAAATTGAATCTCAGACTTTTGATTTAAAAGCAGAAAACTTTAAAAAAACAATAGAGAAGGTTATCAATTTGTTAAAGGAAAATGCTGAAAATAAAAATATAAGCCTTGAAATTGAGATGGCAGAAAAATTACCCTTAGTTTATATGGTTAAAGAACAGATTGAACAGGTTTTAATTAATTTGATAGACAATGCAATAAAATATACGCCCGAAAATGGTGAGATTAAAATAAAAGTTGATAAAGATAGAGATAGACTTTATTTTTCAATTGAAGATAACGGTATTGGTATACCAAAGGATGATCAAGAAAGAATATTTGAGCGTTTTTATCGGGTTGATAAAGCACGTTCTCGTAAGCTAGGTGGAACAGGTATTGGACTTTCTATAGTAAGAAATATTATTAAACAACATGGTAGTGAAGTTAAAGTTGAGAGTAAAGAGGGAAAAGGAAGTAAGTTTTCATTTTATTTAAAAATAGCCCATTAGGTCAAATTGAAAGATTTTATAATTATAAACCTTTTCAGATTTTTTTAACATTCTTTTAACATTAGAGAAATACTGTTGTAACATAAGGCTGTTACCATTAATTTAGAGTAAAAAATTAAAAAATCTGAAAGGGGTAATAATTAATGTTTACAAAAAAGATCAGTAGTATTTTATTAGTAACACTGTTATTTATTCTAATTTCTGGTTCAGCTTTAGCTCAGGTATCATTAGAATCAGGTGGAGCATCTTTTCCTTATCCACTTTATTCAACTTGGATGGATGTTTACACAGAAAATAATGATGATGTAAAAATTGATTATCAATCAATTGGTTCTGGTGGAGGAATCAGAGGAATTATTGACAAGACCTTTGATTTTGCAGGTAGTGATGCTCCAATGAAGGTAGAAGAAATGGAAAAAGCCGATGGAAATCTCATGCATATCCCAACAGTTATGGGAGCTGTAGCAGTAACTTATAACTTAGAGGGTGTTGATCAGCAGTTAAGATTAAAGTCAGAAACAGTAGCTGATATTTATCTTGGTAAAATTCAGAAGTGGAATGATCCGGCAATTCAGGAAGCCAATCCTGATGTTGATTTACCTGACAAGTACATTGTAGTAGTCCGCAGATCTGATGGTAGTGGGACTACAAATGCATTTACAGATTTCCTTTCAAAAGTAAGCAGTGAATGGGAAGAACAGGTAGGCTTTGGTAAGGCAGTAAGCTGGCCTGTAGGTATGGGAGCTAAAGGTAATGAAGGTGTAGCTGGACAGGTTTCACAAAATGATGGAGCAATTGGATACGTCGAGTTAGCTTATGCCATAGAAAATGATCTTTCTCACGCTAAGTTACGGAATAGAGATGGAAACTATGTTGAAGCATCTCTAGAAACAACAACTGAAGCAGCAGCCGGTGCAGTAGCAGATATGCCGGAAGATATGAGAGTTTCAATAACCTGGCAACCCGGCGAAAAAGCTTGGCCAATCGCAACATTCACTTATCTATTAGTTTATGAAGAGTATCAGGATGAAGAAAAAACTAGTGAAATGATAGACTATATCTGGTGGGCAATCACTGAAGGTGATGACTATGCAACAGAATTATTATATGCACCAATTCCAGAAAATCTTGAGGAAATGGTAAGAGAAAAGTTGGAGTCAATTACTGTTGATGGTGAAACTGTAAGACCTAATTTAAAGTAATAACTATCAATAAAACAATTGTTTAACAGCAAAAGATCCCCATCGGAATAGGTGGGAGGTCTTTTGTTTTCTCATGTTTTATTAGATTATTTTCTAAAAGGAGGTTTTTAAGTGATAAAATATAATTTGAAGAATAATTTAAAAGACAGGCTTTTTTATCGGGTCAGCAGATTATTTGCCTGGTCATTAATAATTTTAGTAATTTTAATGCTGGGAGTAATGCTTAGTTTTTCCTGGCCTTCAATAAAAGAATTTGGGATCTCATTTATTTTTTCAGAAAAATGGAATCCAGTTACTGATAATTACGGAGCCTTACCCTTTATTTATGGTTCTCTGGTTACTTCTGTGATTTCACTGATAATTGCCATCCCCTTAGGAGTTGGCTCAGCAGTATTTTTAACCGAAATAGCACCTAAAAAAATCAGTCAGCCTTTGTCATTTGTAATAGAACTTCTGGCAGCAGTACCAAGTGTTATTTATGGTTTCTGGGCACTTTTTGTTTTAACACCGATTATTAGAGATTATATTCAGCCCTTTTTAAGCAAACATCTTGGGTTTTTAGAATTTTTCCAGGGTCCAATGGTGGGGGTTGGAATTTTGGCTGCCGGAATTATTCTGGCAATTATGATTCTGCCGATAATTACTTCAATTACCAAAGATGTACTGGAGGCAGTACCCAAAGAACAGCGGCAGGCAATGCTGGCTATGGGGGCAACCCGCTGGGAAACAATCTGGCATATAGTTATTCCCTATGGTAAAGCTGGTATAATTGGAGCGGTAATTTTAGCTTTTGGACGAGCTATAGGAGAGACGATGGCAGTAACCATGGTTATCGGAAATGTTAACCGAATTTCTTATTCATTTTTTGCAATGGGAAATACAATGTCCAGTGTAATTGCCAATGAGTTTTCGGAGGCAGTATCCTATCTGCATCTGGGAGCACTGGTTGAGCTGGGGCTGGTTTTATTTATAATTACTCTAATTTTAAATATTATCGCCCGGATATTAATTTATTATACAGCAAATGAGCACAAGTAGGAGGTGTAGAATGACAAACTTATCAAAAAGAAAATTCATCAATTGGCTGATATTTTTAATCTGTGGTATAATGACGATAGTTGCTATAATTCCATTAATAAGCATTTTAATTCAAGTAACGGCCAGAGGAGCAGCAGCAATTAATCTCGATTTCTTTACTAAACTACCTCCTTCTCCTGGTAAAGAGGGTGGAGGTTTAGGAAATGCTATTGTAGGTACTATCTATCTGGTCAGTCTCGCCTCATTATTTTCGATTCCTGTGGGGATAATGGCCGGGATATTTCTGGCAGAATTTGGACAAAATAAGCTTTCTTATGTAGTCCGCCTGATCAGTGATGTTTTATCAGGTATTCCGAGTATTGTTGTTGGTATCTTTACCTATATAATTTTAGTGCGGACATTTGGTGGTTATTCTGCACTTGCCGGGGGAGCGGCGCTGGCAATTATAATGGTGCCCTTAATAGTAAGGACAACGGAAGAAATGCTGCTGATGGTTCCGGATTCTCTAAGAGAAGCTTCTTTAGCTCTTGGTGCTAATACTGGGGAAACTATTTTCAAAGTAGTTCTGCCTTCAGCATATCGAGGGATAATTACTGGAATTATGCTTTCACTTTCCAGAGCAGCCGGAGAAACTGCACCACTGTTATTTACAGCCTTAAATAGTAGGTACTGGCCTGGAAGTCTTTTTTCCAGCACTGCTTCACTGCCGGTCTATATATTTAATTATGCTATTTCCCCTTATGATAACTGGCAGAATCTTGCCTGGGGAGCAGCTTTTATTTTAATCATGATGGTTTTGATAACAAATGCAGTAACCAGATATTTTTCTTCCAGACAGCAGTATTAACAGTCTAAATTGGAAAGGAGTTTTATAATGGCAGCAGCAAATAAAATCGAAATAAAGAATCTTGATTTTTACTATGATGATTTTCAGGCTTTAAAAGATATTAATATGGAAATTGAAGAAAACAAAGTTACAGCTCTAATCGGGCCCTCAGGCTGTGGTAAATCAACTTTTATTAGAACTTTAAATAGAATGAATGATGAAATAGATGGTACTAAAGTTAAGGGTAAAATTTTGCTAGATGGTCAGGATATTTATGATAAAAGTATTGATGTTGTTAGACTCAGAAAAAAAATTGGTATGGTTTTTCAACAACCCAATCCTTTTGCAAAGAGTATTTACGAAAATGTTGCTCTAGCTCCTAAACTTCATGGGATTAGAGATCAAAATAAATTAGATGAATTGGTAGAAAAATCTTTAAAACAGGCAGTAATTTGGGATGAAGTGAAAGATAGGTTAAATGAATCTGCTGTTAATTTATCTGGTGGACAGCAACAGCGGCTTTGTATTGCAAGAGCTTTGGCCAATACTCCTCAGGTACTTTTAATGGATGAACCGGCTTCAGCTTTAGACCCTGTTGCAAATAGTAAAATTGAGAATCTAATTGAAGAACTTTCAAATAATTATACTATTGTGATTGTAACTCATAATATGCAGCAAGCAGCCCGCGTTTCTGATAAAACTGCATTTTTTTATATCGGCGAATTAATTGAGTTTGATAAAACCAATAAAATTTTTGAAAATCCTAAAAAGAAAAAAACAGAAGATTATATTACAGGTCGATTTGGTTAATCTATAAGTTAATTATTTTAGGTTAAGTTTACACTATCTTACATTACTGAAAGTTTAATATAAAAAAATTGGTAATGTATTTAATAACAGGAGGTAAATTGATGTCAGCAAATAATATCATACAAGTAAAAAAATTAGATTTTTACTATGATGATTTTCAAGCTTTAAATAATATAAGTATAGATATTAAGAAAAATAAAATCACAGCTTTAATTGGCCCTTCTGGGTGCGGAAAATCGACTTTTTTACGCACTTTGAATCGTATGAATGATTTAATTGAAGACAGCAGAGTCAGTGGTAATGTGCTTTTTAAGGGGGAGAATATTTATAATAAGAATATGGATGTAGTCAAGTTAAGAAGAAAGATAGGTATGGTTTTTCAGCAGCCTAATCCTTTTCCAAAAACAGTTTTTGAAAATATTGCTTATGGACCTAAAATACACGGAATAAAGAAAAGAAACAAACTTGATAAAATTGTTGAAAAAAGTCTTAAAGCTGCTGCTTTATGGGATGAGGTAAAAGATAGACTAAATAAACCTGCTTACGATTTATCAGGCGGACAACAACAGAGGTTGTGTATTGCTAGAGCTTTAGCTGTAAAACCAGATGTTTTACTTATGGATGAACCAGCTTCTGCTTTAGATCCTACTGCAACTGCTAAAATTGAAGAATTGATGTCTGATTTAGTAAAAGATTACACAATTGTTATAGTAACTCACAGTATGCAACAAGCTGCAAGAGTATCTGATAAGGTTGGATTCTTTTTATTAGGTGAATTAATTGAATTTGATGATACAGATAAAATCTTTGAAAATCCAAATGACCAAAGAACAGAAGACTATATCACAGGTCGTTTTGGTTAAAAAGGGGGGATGATAAAAATGTTGCGTAAAAGTCTTGATGAAAATATTGAAAAATTAAAAAATGAAATGCTTTTAATGGGAAGCCAGGTTGAAGAGGCTATAGAACAAAGTATAGAAGCTTTGAAAAATCAGGATATAGAATTAGCAGAAACAGTTCTAGAAGAAGATGATAAAATAGACGAATATGAACTTGAACTAGAAGAGATGTGTACCAGACTGATAGCTACACAACAGCCGGTGGCAAAGGATTTAAGAACAATAATGGTAATTTCTAAGTTAGCTACTGATCTCGAAAGAATTGGGGATCATGCTTGTAATATTGCCAGAATGGTCATAAATATTGGTGATGAACCTTTACTGAAGCCACTCATTGATATACCGCGGATGACAGACATTGTAACAAGGAGATTAAAGGGAAGTCTAAAGGCTTTTGTTAATTTTGATGTAGAACTTGCCCATGAAATTGCTAAAGAGGATGAAGATGTAGATGTTTTGGATGAACAGATTTTGAGAGAGTTATTGACCTTTATGATTGAAGATCCTCAAACAATTCGACAGGCAATGTCACTTATCTTTATAAGTAGGTTTTTGGAAAGAATTGGAGATCATGCCACAAATATTTGTGAAAGAGTAATTTACATGGCTACTGGGGATTGGGATGTTTCTTATTAAATCTTTTTAAAAATAAAATAGGATAAAAGTTGAAAGAGACCCTGCTTCTGAGAGGGTCTCTTCTTTTACTGTCTTATTATTCCATTATATTTTTTTAAACCCTTTTTCTTTTAATTCGGTTAAATGGCCCTCCAAATTTTGAGGGATATACATTTGTAACAAGTTCAGATTCCCTTTAAGTTTGACGTTTTTGATATTTGCAGGTAACATTACTGATTCCCCTAATTTTATTTCTACTGATCTATTATCTCCATAGATAATTTCTCCTTCGTTTTTTATACAGGTTAATAATACAAAATTTCTATTTTGAATTGGCAGTGAGCCTTTCAAATTAATTTTATTAGTAATAAAGTATTCTGAAGCACAGAGTATTTCTTGTTTGAATTCAGAGGTTTCTTTTCTTAATATTACTTGGTTTCTCTGAACGTTCAATTTGAGATTGGTTGCTTTGATACCATTTTCGAGGTGTAATTCTCTTGAGTTACCAGCATCATCAACTCGATTCCAATCATATAATCTATAAGTAGTATTAGAATTTTGCTGGATTTCTACTAACATTAACCCCTCTCCAATAGCATGCACTGTTCCCGAGGGGATAAAGAAGAAATCACCTTTCGTTACATCTATTTCATTTAAATGATTTTCCAATTTTCCTTCCCTGATTACTTTTCTTAATTGTTTTTTGCTTTCTATCTCCTTAAGTCCAATATAGAGCTTTGCTTCGGAAGTAGCATCAAGTACATACCACATTTCGGTTTTACCATTGCCGTTTTCTAATTGTTTTGCTAATTGATCATCAGGATGGACTTGCACTGATAGTTTTTGGTTGGCATCAATAATCTTTAGAAGAAGAGGGAATTTATTATTTTTATTATAGGAAGAGCCTAATAATTCCTTGGGATACTGCTTAATTAGGTCAGTCAGTTTTTCATTTTTATATGTCCCGTTTTTAACAACACTAATTTTATCTTCATTGGTTGAAACTTCCCAACTTTCTCCGATATTTTCTTCGCTAATATTTTTATTTAATTCATCTTTTAATCTGTTTCCTCCCCATATCTTATTAATATAAATTGGAATAAATTTCAAAGGATAAAGTTCCATAAATATTAACTCCTTTCTTCAAATAATAAAAGTAAAAATTTATAAATTTAATTAAATAAATATTAAATATTAATAAAGTTTATATTAAGTTAAATAATATCTAAAAAAACACTTTGCAGTTTCAAATAAAGTATGATAGAATATTAAAAGTAGCAAGAATTAGAAGGGAATGCAGTATATGATAAAGAAATTTTCAAAGTATTATTTAAACCACTGGAAACTTTTTTTAGTTGATATGGTTAGTGCATTTTTAATGTCTAGCCTTGATTTAATGTTTCCAGTAATTATAGAAGTTAATAATTTAAAACCTTGTTCGTGATTTTTTTTATAAACGGACGGGGATACAAATTAGTATATTTTTAAATTTTAAAAATATAAGGGAGGTGTTGGCTTGAATAAAACTTATAAACTATCAGTAAAACAATATGATTTAGCTAAAAAATTAACTAGACAATCAGGACGTATATATTCAAAGGTGGTTTCTAAAATATTTGATATTAATAGTCGTAAAGATTTTTGGTTAAAAGAAAGCGATATGAAAAAATATATTAGGGTATATGCTAATGATATTAATTTGCATTCCCAAACTATCCAAGGAATAGTTGAACAATATTATATAGCTTTAGACTCATACTTTAAAGCATTAAAGAGTGGTCAACACGACAATCCTAACCCACCGTACAAAACTTATAAATTTAACAATGTAGCCTATAAAAAATCAGCTATAAAATTGAAAGATGGATATTTACGTATATCTAATGGGAGAAGTGAAAAACCATTAATTGTTAATGTACCAAATATTGATA
>JAWOEZ010000046.1:0-12095 GCA_046482435.1 Halanaerobiales bacterium | reverse complement strand
GGTAATGTTCCCAACCCGCTTGATTTTCCGGAGGGATGTAAGTTCAACACGAGATGTCAATTTGCGACAGACAAATGCCGTGTAGAGGAGCCTGAGCTTGAAGAAGTAGAAGAAGGGCATTATTCAGCTTGCTGGCATGTAGATAAATTAGAGGAACAAAAAGCTGCAAAAGGAAGAGGTTAACGGAGGTGAAAATAATTGACAGAAGATGAAAAATTACTTGAGATAAAGAACTTAAAGAAGTACTTTCCGGTTAAAGAGGGAGTATTTCGCAGGACAGTAGCCCATGTAAAGGCGGTAGATGATATCAGCTTTCACATCAAAAGAGGGGAGACCCTTGGGCTAGTAGGAGAGTCGGGCTGTGGTAAATCGACAGCAGGCCGAACAATACTTCGCCTCCTGGAAGCGACCGCCGGAGAGGTATGGTTTGAAGGAAAGAACTTAGTAGAGCTAGGTAAAACGGAGCTAAGAGAGATGCGCAAGGAGATGCAGATTATATTTCAGGATCCCTATGCTTCGTTAAATCCGCGGATGACAGTATCGGATATAGTGGGAGAACCGATAGATATTCATAATCTGGCTTCAAGTAAAAAAGAGAGAAATGAAAGGGTAGCCGATATATTAGATACAGTAGGTTTAGGACCTGAGTACATGAAGAGGTACCCACATGAGTTCAGTGGAGGTCAAAGGCAGCGAATAGGTGTAGCAAGAGCTTTAGCTGTTGACCCCTCTCTGATTATAGCAGATGAGCCGGTATCGGCGTTAGATGTATCGATTCAGGCCCAGGTAATAAACCTGATGCAGGATTTACAGAAGGACTTTGATTTAACTTACTTGTTTATAGCACATGATTTAAGTGTAGTAAAACATATAAGTGACCGTGTAGCAGTGATGTATTTAGGTAAGCTGGTGGAGGTAGCAGATAAGAAGGTATTATTTAACGATCCGAAACATCCCTATACCCAATCCTTGCTATCAGCGATTCCGGTAGCAGACCCAACCTATGAGACCGAGCGGATCATATTAGAGGGAGATGTACCCTCACCGGTAGATCCACCACCCGGCTGTAGATTCCACCCGCGTTGTCCATATGCGATGGATATTTGTAGTGAAGTAGAACCAGAGTTTAAGGACTATGGTGAAGAACATTTTGCTGCCTGTCATCTTCTAGAAGATGAGTAAATATTAAATATGACTATTTAAAAAAGCCTCTCTAAATATAAAAGAGAGGCTTTTTTTATAATATTATATTTAATTATTTTCTTTTATAAACTCTTTTAATTCGGGGCTAACAGATTTGAAGTGTATATCCTGTTGAGGATAAGGAATTTTTATATCATTTTCTTTAAATAAGTTCCAGATATTTTTATTAATTTCACTTTTTATATCTGCCATTCCATTCTCGGGATCTTCAATCCAAAATCTTATTTCAAGATTTATTGAACTGTCTCCAAATTCTTTTAAAAATATTTTTGGAGAAGGTTTATCTAATATTCTATCAATACCTTTTATGGATTTTTCCATTAGTTCTAATGCTTTTTCTACATCACTATTATAAGAAACTCCTACAGTAACTGTAGTTCTTACTAGACTATCACTATAAGACCAGTTTATAACTTTTTCAGTTATTAAATCTTCATTTGGGATGATGTATTCTTTACCACCAAGTGTTAAAAGAGATGTATATCTTAAACTGATTGACTTAATTTCACCATATACGTCTTCTATTTCAATGATATCACCAGGTTTAACAGATTTATCAATCAAAATAACTATTCCACTTATAAAATTTGAAATTACTGTTTTCATACCAAAACCAATTCCGACACCGACTGCACCACCTATAACAGTCAGAGCGGTTAAGTTAATCCCTAAACTGCTCATTGTAATCAGTACTACAACAGAAAAAATCAAAAATTTGAATACTTTTATTAATAAGACTTTGATAGACAGAGTTAATACAGGTATTTTTTTAATTTTTCTTTCAGAATAAGCTGTTAACTTTTTGGCAATCCAGAAGAATATAAATAGTGTTAATACTCCTTTAATAACCATTAATAATGAGATATGAATATTACCACTGCTGAAAGCTATTTTATCTAAAAAATTTACCACCGGATTATAAATACCAAGCAAATGCAAAGCTGCGATTGACCAGATTAATATAGAAAATATTTTTGATAATAACTTGTTCTTTATCAGTTCAGATAATAAATTTATAACAATCCAGGCGGAAAGTAGATTGACTATAATTATAACTGAATAATAGGGTATTTCAGCGATCGTACTTACTAATATATACGTCCACAATAATATAGAATAAATTATTAATTTAAATAATTGGTCTAAAGTTTCTTTTAGTATAAAAGAGTCAGGTATTATACTAATTAATTTTTCTTTATATTTCTTTTCTATTAAATAACTTATACCAAATAAAAGAAGGATAAAAGTAATTTGTATTAAATTATAATATGAAAGCAAGTATTTATTTATAAAGATTGAAAACGAATCTCTTACTGAATTATATATGTTTTCGAATTGCAATTAGATAACCCCCTTTAAAACCTTATATATATAATTCAGCAAATAAAGTTAAAATCCTTTTGATTTTGCATTAAAATATTGGGAGTAGATATTATGAGCATGATATCCTTAATGGTAATGACAATTATATTATTATTCTTTACTACAATTGTCTATTATTTTAATAAAAAAGATTATAGAGAACATGGTGAAGCAAGCAATTTATTTTTAATTGGGATGAGTACTTTATTTTTTATTTCGTTAGCGTTATCTTTTTTGGATATAGAGACTCAATATTTAGTCTATATATATCTTTTTTCTACAACAGGTGCCTTGTTAGTAAATCATAGCTTAAATAATTTTTTTTATAATAAGAGCCGTAAAGTATGGACTGTATTTTATTTATTATATTTATTTTGTATTTTGGTGTTCCTTCAGTACGATAATTATTTATTCTCTATAATTCTTACTTCAAAAATATTAATAATAATGTATTTTTTAGATGTTAGTTTTTTTATAACAAAAAGTGAAAGAGTAGATAGTTTACATAAAATATTTTTCTCAACTACTTTCGTTCTTTGGTCTTTTTATGAATTTTTATCAGTCTTTTTTAACACAAAACAATTATATCTGATGGGTATTATATTCCCAATAGCCGTAGCATATGAATTCATGAATCTAAAATTAGAATTAATTAATGTTGAAATAAAAACATATGGACAGAGGTTTAAAAGTATTTTTGAGAATGTCTCTGATGCATTTTTTGTAGTTGACTCCCAAAATTATGAAATATTAAATTTAAATAAAGCAGCTTTAGATATTTTTCAATTAGATCACCAGGAATTTGATGAATTAAAGTTAAAAGATATTTTCAATGAATCCTCATTAAATTTGTTAAAAGAACTTTTTAATAAAGATGAAAAAGAAAATGATTTTCCAATAGAATTAAGAACTATTGATAAAAAAGAAAATGATATATTTTTAGAAACAGACTTTTCATTTATGAGTCTAAATGGTAAAGAAGTAGTAGTTATAGCGATGAAAGATAAAACCGAAGAAATTATATTAAAAAATGAACTTATGAAAAACAAAAATAAGATTGAGAAATTACACGACGTAGCAATACAAATGGAAAATTCATCAAAAAAAGGCGAAATATATAGATTAACTGTTGAAGCGGGTGAGGATATTCTGGACTATGATGTAATCTCTTTGGATGTAGTCAAGAATAATAAATTAATGTCAGTAGGAAAATCAGAGAGTGTAACTGATGATGATGTAAAATCAATTAGATTAGATGAAGTAAGCCTTGCTACTAAAGCATTTCATGAGCAGAGAACAATTATATGTAATAATATTCCGGCAGAGAGAGATGCTTCACCGGTTAGAACAAAATATAAATCAGCTTTAACAGTACCTATTCAAAAATTTGGCACTTTCCAAATAATTTCTGAAGAATATAATTATTTCAATAAAGAAGATCAAAACTTAGTTGAATTACTAATTTCTCATACAGGAGCAGCCCTGAAACGGTTGAATAGAGAAGAAGATATAAGGTATTTTGGTTTTCACGACTCCTTAACAGGTTTATATAACAGAGATTATATTGAAGAAGAAATAAAAAGATTTAATAATAGCAGACGACTACCGATTAGTATTATTATTGCTGATGTTAATGGACTGAAGCTAATAAATGATACGTTTGGACATGAAGACGGAGATCAGTTATTAAAGAGAATATCTTTAACTTTAGATGAAACCTGTAGAGATGAAGATATTTTAGGTAGATGGGGAGGAGATGAATTTCTAGTAGTGCTTCCCAATACTGGTAAAAAAGATGTTGAGAAAATAGTGAACAGGATTAATCAAAGTTTAAAAGAACAATATTATAAAGACATTCCTCTATCTGTGTCTTTTGGCTGTGCTACTAAATTTAGAACAGAAGAAGATATGGAGGATATCATAAATAAAGCGGATGGAAAAATGTATAATAATAAGACCCAAAATTATGAAAAAAACAGTGATCGGATGTTGGAAATGTTATATAAAAAATTAAATGAATTAGGTTATGAAACTGAAGCCCATTGTGAACGAGTAAAACAATTAACAGAGGAATTTGCAGGGAAACTGGATTTGAAAAGAGAGAAGATAGAAATAATTAAAAAAATTGCCCGTATTCATGATATTGGCATGATCAATATCCCGAAAGAAATTGTCAAAAAAGATGGAGAGCTCACCGAAGAAGAGTTTAAGATAATTCAATCCCATCCCGAAGTCGGCTTTAGGATAGCAAGTTCTTTAAATGAAATTAATGAGATATCACAGGCAATATTACACCATCATGAGTGGTGGAATGGCACGGGATATCCGGAACGAAAGGCAAAGGAAAATATACCGTTATTAGCTCGAATTGTTAGTATAGTAGATGCTTTTGATATAATGACTCACGATCAAGTATATAAGAATAAAATCACCAGAGAGGAAGCAGTCCAGAGGATAAAATCAATGTCAGGTATTCAGTTTGACCCTGTCTTATCTAAAATATTTATTAAAGAAGTACTCAATAATAACTAAAAAATATTGGTATTAGTTAGAGGGAGGCATTTATTTGAAAGGAAGAACTGCTGTTTTTCATATAGATACATTAATGAACAAATACAGAGATGATAATTATGATTTTAATAAAAGTAATGATAAATTTCATGTTGATTTAACAAAGATTAAAAATAGCAATGTTCAAATTATTTTTTTTGCAATTTTTTCTAAAGAAAACTTCCTTCCCGGTGGAGATGGATTAAAAGAAACAATTCAAATGATTGATGATTTTCATCAGTTGCTAAAATACACAGAAGAACTTGAACTTGCCAGGAATTATGAAGATATAAAAAAAATACAGGCTAAAGGTAAAGTTGCTGCACTTTTGGCAATAGAAGGTGCCAAGAGTGTATTTAACATTTCTGCTTTAAGAAATTTTCATCGATTAGGTGTTAATTTGATAACTCTTACTTGGAATCATAAAAACCATATTGGCAGTGGAATCAGTGAATTAACAAATAATGGTTTAACTAAAACAGGGAAAAAGTATATAAAAGAAATGAACCGGTTAAATATCTTAATAGATGTTTCACACCTAAATCCTGCAGGTTTTTGGGATGTCAGTGAGATAAGCACTTATCCCCTCCTGGCTACTCATTCTAATGTGAAATCCATATTTGACCATCCTCGTAATTTATCGGATAAGCAAATTAAAGCAATTGCAGATTCAAATGGTATAATTGGAATTAATTTTTGTCCACCATTTTTAACTAATAAAAATAAAGCGACTATTAAAGATGTTTTTGAACATATTGATTATATTAAGAAACTGGTAGGAATAAAATATGTAGGGTTTGGAACAGATTATGATGGTATCAGTAAAACGCCTGAAGGACTCGAACATATAGGTAAATTAAATAATTTACAAGGTTTGATGAAAGACAAAGGTTATAGTAAGCGAGAAATTGAAGCAGTTTCATATAAAAATATTGACAGAGTATTGAAAAGATCTTTTTAAAAAGTTGATAGTATTAATTTAAAAAGAAGGGAAGTGAACCCCTTCTTTTTTTTAATCTCTTAGATATTCATCTATACCTATAGCAGCATCATGACCAGTTTTTATTCCTGTGATTACATCAGGTCCTTCTACAATATCTCCACCTGCAAATAGCCAAGAAAGAGAGGTTTGTTGTTTTTCATTTACATTAATTCTAGGGCCTTCATATTCGATATCATAATGGTCATCAATATAACTGTTGTCTCCACCCTGTCCTATCGCTTCTATTACCATATCACATTCATAATTTTTAATATCTTCATTATCAAAAGTAGGGTTAAAATTCTGTTCTTCATCAAAAACAGAAACACAGCAGTTTGTACATAATTGAGATATGCTACCATCTTCATCAACAACGATTTCTTTAGGGCCTCTACCTGGTTCAAATTCTACTCCTTCTTCACGTGCTTCTTCAATTTCTTCTTGATCAGCTGGCATGATATCTTCAGTTTCTAGTGAGGCAACTAATACATTTACTTCACCATATTTTTGCTTTTGTAGTCTTGCTACCGAACGTGCTATATCCATTGCCACGTTTCCTCCACCTATTACTACAACATTCTCCGTAAGGGGTATTTCTTCTCCCCGAGTTATCTTTTTGAGTAAATAGATTGCCTGATAAACATTATTATTGTCTGTTCCAGGAATTCTAGTACTTCTGCCATTATGTAACCCGGTGGCGGCAAATACTGCATCATGGTTTTCTTTAAGTTCTTTTAATGATATATCTTCACCAACCCTGGTATTGAAGACAAACTCTACCCCTAATTCTTTAATATAGTCGATATCTTTATCAAGCTTATCATAGGGGAGACGATATTCAGGTATTCCATATCTCATCATACCTCCCGCTTTACTTTCAGATTCATAAACAGTGACTTGATATCCCATTAATTTAAGGTAATGAGCTGCTGATAAACCAGCAGGGCCAGAACCAATGATAGCAACCTTTTTATCTATTTGGTCAATTTTTTCTGTTCCAAGTATTTTTTTGTACTCAGCAGAAGCTACGTTGTCCACGGCATATCTTTTTAACCAGCGAATTGAAATTGGTTCTCCTCTGTGACCGATTGAACAGATAGTTTCACAATTATGGGTACAGATTCTACCACAGACCTCAGGTAAAGGATTATCTTCATAGATTTGCTGAAGTGATTCTTCAAGGTCATTATCAAAAATACCCCGAATATATTCGGGTATGTTCATACTGGCCGGACAGGCTTCAGTGCAGATATCACATTCAACACAGCGAGAAGCTTCTTTTTCAGCCTGTTCCTTTGAAAAACCCTCAACAATTTCAATAAAAGAATCAATTCTTTCTTTTGGTTCTAACTCATTCATTTCAATTCTTTTTAGATCTAGTAATTCAGAATTTTCATCTCGTTCATAACCAATTTCAAATTCTACCTGATTAATATTTTTATTATCAGGAATATATGAGAACGTATCAGCATCTTTTTCCACATAAGTATAGTCCTGTGTGAATTCTAATGACCCAGTGGTACATACGTCCACACATAAACCACACCAGCAGCAGCGGCCGTAATCAATTTTTGGTCTTTCATCTCTTTGACCTAGTTCGGTTTTAACATTTTTTAAAGGGATCATATCTATTGCTTGATTATCACATATTTCCGAACAGGTTCCACAACCGATACACTTGTCAAGATCATTAATATGAAAACCGCGATATCTTTTAGCTGTATCTTTACTTTCATTAGGAAACTTAATTGTTTCAGGTTTTTTGAATAAATTTTTAAATGAAACCGTTGGAGAAAATATACTTTTTTTATCTTTACTCATCAAATTCACCTCACTTTATATATATATTATCTATCAAATTCAGGTGGACAAATCCCTAAACTATGTGCCCAGACCGGTACATCTTCAATTCTAGTTCCTGGTAATAGGGCTTCTACGCCATATAAGCCGAGCGGGGTAGATGTACCTCTAACGTGGACTCGATATGGCTTTAAGCTACCGTCTGAGACCATATAGTAGCCATATTCACCCCGGGCTGACTCTACTTTAACATAGGCTTCACCTTTCGGTATTCTATATTTAAGTGCATTTCCTAAATTAACACTAACCGGCCCATCAGGCATATTTCTAATTAGTTGTCTAATGATTTTTATACTTTGGAAAATCTCATTTCTTTTTAATTTCATCCTGGTCCAGGCATCAGAATTATTGCCGGTGGGTATTTCAAAATCAACTTCTTCATAGGCACCATAAGGCATTAATCTTCTTAGATCATGATCGAGACCTGTGGCTCGCAGGGCGGGTCCTGTTACACCTAAACTAAGAGCCTCTTTTTGATTTAAAACAGCGGTATCTTTCCACCTTTTCTGGGCTGTTGGATTTTCAAATATTAGTTTTTGAAATTCGGGCATTCTGTTTTGTTCTAAATCATCTAATAAATTCAGTAATTTTTGAAATGTACTATCTTCTATGTCGTGTCTTACTCCACCTGGCCTGATGTAAATGTGGTAAACTCTACCTCCTGTGATTTCTTCAAAAAGGTCAAGTATATAGTCCCGGGCTAATACTCCCCAGTGCATAGCTGTATACAAGCCGATAGCTCCACAGTTTCCTCCTATTGAAAAGATATGGGCTTGAATTCTTGCCATTTCTAAAATAATAGATCTTATATATTGGGCTCTTTTGGGTACTTCAATTTCACCGATTGCTTCATAACCCATTGCATATACCATTTCATTAATGTCGGGCTCCATTACACATATCCGGCAGACTAGAGCAGTATTTTTTATCCATTCTCTTTCTTCCATTAATTTTTCAAATCCGCGGTGTAAATGACCTGCATTTGGTTCAGCAGAGACTACTGTGTCACCTTCATAAAAATAATTTATTCCATAATTACCTGGAACTCCGGGATGATTGGGGCCAAAAAACATTTCAGTCATTTTACTTTTGTCCATGGTATTCCCTCCATTCAAATTTTTCATTTACGTATTCTCTGGTTTTAAAATCTTTTCTCATCGGGGGGATACCATTCCAATTTTCTAGGATTAATTCTTCCATATCGTCATTTCCTTCAAACTCTATTCCAAAAAAATCATGGATATCACGTTCATAATACTGTGCTACCGCCCATAAGTTTTTAATAGTAACAAATTTGCTTTTTTTTCTATCAATTCTTGTTTTAACACTGATGTTAATTTTATCTTCATAAGAGAAGAGGTGATAGACTAATTCGAATTCATTATCTTCAATCCAGTCCACACAACTTATTGTGGCTAAATGACTATATCCTTTTGATTTTAAATAGTTCAGACCAGAGACAAGTTGGTTACTTTTTAATTCTACTGTTATATTTTGTTTTCTCAATTTATTAACTTCGAGAGGATTTAATTTGTCTTTTATGAGTTTAATTAGTTCATTTTCAGTTCTCATTGCCTTCTCTTAACCTCCCCTAATACCTTTTCTTGATTTGTTTTATAATATTCATATTCATCTTTATATTTTTTATATCCTTCAGCTTCACCATTTTCTATTTTTTGTTTTAAATCTAAAAAGCCTTCTAAAATAGCTTCTGGACGCGGCATACAACCTGCAATATAAAGATCAACGGGTAAATATTTATCAAGTTGTTTAATAGTATTATATGAATCCCAATACATTCCACCGTTAATTGTACAGGAGCCAAAACCCATTACGAATTTAGGAGCCTGCATTTGCTCATATGTGTAAACAACCCTTCTAAGGGTTTTTGTACTTAAATAACCTGTAATTAAAAGTATATCTGCCTGTCTGGGAGTAGCTGCCGGTCCAATACCAAATCTACTCATATCATATCGAGAAGTCATGGTAGGTGGTAACTCGATGGCTCCACAACCAGTACAGTAATGCAGCATAAACAATGACCTTTTTTGGGCCCAGTTAATGACTTCTTGCCATTTACTGCTTTTGTATTTATCTTTCATTTTATCGATCCCTCCTGCTTAAAAAATAATAATGACTGCTTGAACTAATGCCCCGATTAAAGGCCATTTCCAGTAGAATAAGACACCTTCTTCGACTTTGAAGCGCGGAAAAACAGAACCAATTAATGTTGCCAATAACCAGACTATTAACATTTTAAATAGAAAGAATAAAATATTTGAAGCTCCTCCCAAAAATAGATTGACAAAGAGAGCCGTTTTTACAACTATTGAAACCGAGTGTTGTAGCATGATAAGACCTAAATACTTTCCACCATGTTCTACTACGGGTCCTGAAGCTATTTCAGAGGGAGCGATGGGAGCATCAAAGGGTTTTTTGCCCATTAAACCAAGTAGGGCGATAAATGCTACTACAGTTCCCAAGGGCACATTAATTAAATTCCAGTTCATAAAGCCGCCCTGTTGGGCCTGCATTATTCCTACTATGGAAGAAGTACCACTACTATAGATTAGAGTTAACAAGACGACAATAAAAGGCATTTCATAACCTAACATTTGGGTTAAAGCCCTTGAAATCCCTACTGAAGCCAACGGATTACCGGAACCGACAGTTGCCATTGCCATTCCTAAATATGCGACAGCCATCAGGTAGATGACTAATAGAAGGGTACCGCTCATACTATATAAATATATACTTCCAATTGGTACAAAAAACAAAGTGGCAATCATACCTCCAAAAGCCATTATAGCACCAAAATCGAAGATAAAGCCATGTGTTATTGCATCTTTGCCAAACAATTTTAAAACATCTAAATAAGGTTGATAAAATGGTGGGCCGATTCGTTTTTGTGTTCTAGCCACAACTTTTCTTGCAATCCCGATCAAAAGTAGACCTAAAGCCATTGCAAATACTGCAATTAATAGAAATTCTAATATAGTAAGTATTATCATATCATCCACCCCGCAAACGCTAAGATAACCATCAATAAGATCATGTAAAATGCATAGGTTTGTCCGTTACCTGTAACAATGCTTTTAGCAAATAAATTCCCCAGTTTTGTTATATTTAGAGCAAATGTATCAGATGCTCGTGTTAGACTTTTGGCCGCAAAGGAATCAAATATTCTATCGAATGGTCGATAGTATTTATAGGCGTAATGATAAGCTTCAGGATCATCCATATATTCTCCCGAAGTATAGGTATCCATTAATCCTACTAACTTGGACTTTTTGGCAAAAACAAAGATGATTAAAGCAATTAAAAAGCCCCCGACAAATACGTTGAAGATGATCAGTGAATTCCACGCTCCATAAGCTCCTCTGATACTATAAAGAGTGGATTGAACTGTTTCTATATTTAAATATTGAGCAATTTGGTTAATTATATTCATTTGAATACCGGGTAAAACTCCAAATAAGACCATAAGAGCCATCATAATATACATCGGAACTTGCATTAAAAATGGTACTTCCTTAATATCTTGATGGATTGGTTTTAACTGTCCCAAAAAGACAGTACTTAAAGGTTTGAATACATACATGAAAGATCCGATGCTACCAAAGAAAGCGGCCACAGATAAGAAGATATATCCTTTTTGGATTAAGGCCTGATAAATAACCCATTTAGAAATAAAACCGTTGGTAGGTGGTATGCCGGCCAAAGCAATTATTGCAGTTAAGTAAGCTGCAAAAGTAACAGGCATTCTAAAAATTAAGCCCCCCATTTCACTCATCTTGGTAGTATTTGTCCGATATATTACGGCTGCCATCGTTAAAAATATTGTTGTTTTAAAAATCATATGGTTCATTAAATGTAATAAACCACCTGCAAACCCAAGTGGGGTAGAAATAGCTAGTGCCATTACGATATACCCCATTTGGGATATAGAAGAAAAAGCGACTAATCTTTTTACATCTTCTTGTCTGATTGCTAGTATTGTACCCGTTATAATTGTGATTCCTCCGAATAAAGCGAGGATGTAATTGAAAACGGGAAGCCCCCTAAATTTAATGCTGTTATCTAAAATATTATATAGAGGTACCAGATATAATAAGAGCATTAAACCATATGTACCTAT
>JAWOEZ010000012.1:0-14343 GCA_046482435.1 Halanaerobiales bacterium | reverse complement strand
ATATGAATAAAAGTACTTTTAAACAACCGGTTCCTGAGGAAATAGATGCGGATTCCTCTTTTGGGTATGCACATATAAGGGGAAAATATAGGAAAGATGAATTCGAATTTGTCCAATCTTACCCTGCTGGTTCTTTAAGTAGTAATGCTGCAAATATGGCAAAATTCATGCTTGCCCACTTAAATAATGGGGTATATAACCGAAATGAAATTTTGGAGACAGAATCAGCTCAATTGATGCACAGCCAGAGCTTTACCCATAATCAGGACTTTGCAGGGATGGCTCATGGATTCATTGAGATGAATGTAAACGGATACCGTGTGATTTCACACGGTGGGGATACTCGAATGTTTCATACCGGATTTTATTTAGTACCGGAATTAGATTTAGGTCTTTTTGTTTCTTATAACGGGCGAGATGCAGGAATGGCCCGGGGAAAATTATTTAAAAGCTTTATGGATAGATATTATCCCTCTGAAGAGAATATTATACCGGCTGAAAGAGGCGAGAACTTTATAGATAATTCTAAAATAGCTGGGAAATATCATCCGAATCGGATTAACTATACTTCTTTTGAATCAGTTATTAGAATGATGTCTTTAACTAATATAGAAGTTGATAGTGAAAATAATTTAATTTATAATTTTCAGGGCAATATTCACCAACTCAAGCAGATAGACCCCGGTGTATTTTATGATAAAGAAAGCGGTAATAAACTTTATGCCGCTGAAAATGCTGAGGGTGAGATTACCAAACTATATACAAATGGTCCTAACGTATTACTGAGGGCATCTTTCTTTGATACGGTAATATTTAATGTGGTTTTCTTAGGTGGTTATATAATATTAACTATAGTTATGGCATTTGTGTTAATTAAATCCTTATTCAAAAAATATATTAGAGATAAATTTATCCCTGAAAAAGTTACTGCCATCATTTTTGGTTTTGTCTCTATTGGTTTTTTAGCTGCTATTGTAATAGTTTTTACAAATAACCATTCTCTCTACAATATACCATATGTATTCTTACGTGATTCCAGTTTATTCAATAATATTCAGTTATTAATCTGGATTCTACCGGTTCTAGCAATTTTACTGGTAGTAATGAATATAAGAGTTTGGTTTAAAAAGAGATGGTACTTACTTCAAAAAGGTGCCTATACTTTCTATACCCTCTGGTCTTTAGGTATAGTTTGGTGGTTTTATTACTGGAATATATTAGGATTTTAATATAATTAAAAATTTAAGCAGGAGGTGAAAAGGAATGGAATTATCGGTACTTGTCGATAATAATACAATTATTGATAAATACTTAAAAGGTGAACCCGGACTTTCCTATTATATTAAGGAAGACGGGAAAACCATATTGTTTGATGTAGGTTACTCGGATCTTCTAATTCAAAATGCGGATCTGTTAAACCTCGATTTAAATGAAGTGGACTATATAGTATTATCACACGGACACCTTGATCATACAGGAGGAATAGAACCGCTTATTAAATATTATTATGAAACAAAAGAAAATGGAACAAAGAATTATCCAGAGATTATTGCACATCCTGATTGTTTTAAGAAAAAGTTCTATAAGAATAGTACTTCGATAGGTATTAACATGTCCCAAAAATTGCTAAATAAGTTGTTTGTCATAAATCAATATGATAAACCTTTCTGGATAACTGAAAAACTTGTCTACTTAGGACAAATTGAACGAAATAATGAATTTGAAGCACAGAAACCTCTGGGATATCAGGATGATATAGAAGAGGAAAGCAAAGACTATATCCTTGATGATACGGCCCTGGCTTACCTTTCCAAAGAAGGAATAGTGGTAATTACGGGCTGTTCTCATTCTGGGATTTGTAATATAGTTGAACAGGCTAAAAGAGTAACCGATGTTGATAATGTAGTAGATATAATAGGTGGACTGCATTTGATGGAGCCCGACAAAACAAAAATGGAGAAAACCAAACAATTTATAAAAGATCTTAACTTAGATGAACTACATGCCTGCCACTGTACTGATTTAAAGAGCAAGATCGAATTATCAAATATTGCTGATTTAAAAGAAGTCGGAGTTGGGATGAAATTTATATATGAGTAGAGAAACATTTTTTCTAAATTCAACTATAGAAATAAAAAAGTGAACTTAATTAGTACAGGGAATATTGAATTATCTTATCATTAATAGTTCCGACTATTTTGCAAAGCTGAACCAGGGGTTATTTGTTTTTAATGTTTTGTGTTTTGATCTTATTAAAGATTATAGGTTTTTTCACTCTCACAAAAGGGGAAAGATAAATGAAAAAAGAAAAATATGATATAGTTTATTATTTATCTATTATTATAATTATCCTGATGTCTGCTGCTTCTCTTAGTGGGATTTTTTTTACCGATATTTATCAGGATAATATATTGGTTCAGTCGGCTTGGGAAGGCAATGATATAATAACTATGGTTCTGGCTGTGCCCATTTTCTTAAACGGTTTAATGTTATATAAGAAAAAAACGGTGGTCGGTATTTTGGTTTTGTTTGCAATGTTATTTTACTCACTATATAACTATGCTTTTTATCTATTCAGCGCTGCTTTTAACAGCCTGTTTTTAATCTATGTAACAATATTTGCGTTATCTATTTTTGCGATTTTACTATTAATAAGAAAACTTGATGTTGAGAAAGCTGCCGAAAAGTTTAAACCAGAAACTCCATTTAAATTAATCGGTTGGTATATGATTATCGCGGGAATTTTAGTGGGGGCTTTTCATATCGGTTTATCATTTATTTATGTAATTTCTGGAAATGTACCACAGATAATAACTAATGTAGCCCATCCTACGAATGTGATAGCAGCATTAAATCTCTCTATGGTAGTACCGGTAGCATTAATTGCAGGAATAAATATACTTAAAAAGAGGGCCTGGGGTTTTGTTCTGGCCTTAGTCTGGAACTTAAAAGTTTTTGTATATATGACTGCTTTGTCTTCAGCTTCTATAGTCACTTATATTAATGGTGCTGTCCAAGACTTGTATCAATTAGTGTTTTGGGGCCCAATTGGAATCGGCTGCTTTGTTATGACTTATATATTATTCAAAAATATTAGATTTCACAATAAATAATTTATCTAATTTATCAAAAATATTAGAAATAAACTCACCCCTGTATCTATCTGGTTTAGGGGAAGTTGAATTTTAATGGCCTTAATTTTTAATATATTATTTAACACCTGCAATACTAGAATCTCCAGTAGATATGCTACAGTAATTTCTTGACTAAAATATTTTTTAGAATAGGACTTTTTAAACTAATTATCATCAAAATATTAGATTATAAATAAGTTTTTTGTGGTATAATTACACTATTTATCTTTATCTAAAGAAGCAAAATCTATCCATAAAGTGGAGCTGTTTCTAATAGATGGTATCTAATTATTGTATATAAAAAAGAAGCTGTTGATGATGGTGGTAATGATATAATGAGCATTAAACCTGGCTTAGAAAATGTAAGAGCCAAGGGCAAAAAGAAACAACAGATTGAATTGATTTCTTATTAAAAGCCTTGCAACAGTTCCTTAATAAAGTAAATTCTAAGTCAATTGGAGTAATCTGTCAATGAGTAACTTTAATAACATTCTATATATTTTCGAAAAATTGACAATTTTTTATTCATATATTATAATTGCATCGTAATGTACAAAATTTCACATAATATATTGAAAAGGGGAGGATAAAAGTGGCAAAAGAAACTTTTACAGCAAAAGCGATTCTTAAAGAAGGCCTAACTGTTAATGCTGAAAGTAGAGGTCATGAAATAGTTATGGATGAACCTGAAGAAATGGGTGGTAAAAATACAGGTATGAATCCCGTTGAATTAGCGCTCTGTAGTCTAGGGGGCTGTTTAGCCATTGCCGCTAGTGCATTTGCAAAAAGTGCTGGTGTAGAATTAAATGATTTTTCTGTAGATTTAGAAGGAGATGTTGATCTTGATGGCTTTCTTAAGGGAACTGAAGGTGTAGACCCAGGATTTGAAGATGTGAGATTTACCTTAAATATTGATTCTGATTCTCCGAAAGAAAATATAGAAAAGTTAGTTGAATTAATTGAAAAAAGATGTCCTATTTCTGATAGTTTACAACGTAGTATTGATGTAAACTTTAATTACGAAATTAAATAATAAATTATTTTAAAAATATATGATTCATTTATAGCGCCGGATTTGTTCCGGCGTTGTTCTTATTTTAAATAGTTAGAAAAGTAAATTTTAGATTTGAAATATGCCAAATAATATGAGATATTAACAATTAAACTAATACTTTTTAAAAAAAATTCTAAAACCAGAGTTAAAGCAGGTATAATTTAGAGAGTTGAAAAAGGCTTCACCGCTATTTTGTTGAATATAGTTAATAGCTAAAAAAATAAGAAGCTATTAACTATATTTAATAAATTTGTCCATTTTAGTTTTTTTGATAGGAAAAATTATTGGTTTAAAAATATAAAAAGTAAATAAATGAGGGGTAATATATTTATGGAAAAAGTTAATTTCAAAAACAGTAGAGGATTAAAATTAGTAGGAGATTTTTATAAAGCAGATTCAGATAATATAATAATTATGGCACATGGTTTTATAAATGACAGATCATCACAGGGACGATTCGATGAATTAGCAGCTCGACTTAAGGAAGAAAACTATAATGTTTTAAAGTTTGATTTTAGTGGTTGTGGAGAAAGCGATCCTGATATTATTAAACTTGATAAAGAAATAGATGACCTATTATCTGCAATAGAGTATGTAAAAGAAAAAGGTTTTGAAAAGATAGCCCTTTTCGGTAACAGCTTGGGTGGACTTGTCTGTCTAAAAGCGTATAGTAGTGATATTAAAACTATGGTTTTAACTGGTCCATTAACTGATAGTATGGTCTATAATTGGGGGAAGTTTTATTCAAATAAAAAGATGAAAGAATTAGAAGAAAAAGGATACTTAACACTCGAAAGTGAAGAAATTGGGACCAGGAAAATAAGTAAAGAGATGTTGGATGCTTTTTCTGAAATAGATCAAAAAGAGTTGTTAAAAGATATTAAAGCACCTATATTAATCATTCATGGAGATAAAGGGGAAGAAGAAAAGGAATTATTAAAGAGATCTAAGAAAGCTTTGAAAATACTACCTTCAGATTCTCAGCTGAAAGTAGTTGAAGATGCGAGACATGGAATTCGAGAGGATTATCATATTGTAGTTGAGTTGACGGTAGACTGGTTACAAAGATATTTTGAAATTAAAGAATAAATAAGACTAAAAGACTGAGATTAAATCAGACTTTTTTCTAACTATGGTGTATGTCCTATTAATTTGAACTATATTAATTATAGAAGGAAGTTGGTGAAATAAATGGACTTTTTAGAATTCGTTAAAAATAATGAGATTACTCTTCTCGATGGAGCGATGGGAACCGAGCTTAAAAAGAGAGATCTTATGGGTAACTTCAAAAATAACATAGAAAACAGAGATATAGTAAAAAATATACATGAAAGCTATTTAAAGGTAGGTAGTGATGCAATAATAACAAATACTTTTTCAATGAACGAACTCTATTTAAAAGATAAAAATACAGATTATGAGCTGGCTTCACTTAATAAAGAAGGTGTTAAGATAGCAATAGAAGCTGCTGGTTCTGAGCACTTCGTTTTAGGTGATATAAGTTCTACAGGAAAATTATTAAAACCTTATGGTGAGTATGAAGAGGAAGAATTTATTGAGGTATTTAAAGAAAAAGCTAAAATTCTTGCTGATGTAGGGGTAGATGCCTTCATTATAGAAACGATGGTTGATCTGAGGGAAGCATTAACTGCTCTTAAGGCCTGTAAAAATACGGTTGATTTGCCAGTAATGGTCTCTTTATCATATAATACAATTGAAAGAGGTGGTCGGACAGTAATGGGAAATTCAGCTGCGGAATCAGCCCAAAAGCTTCAAAAAGAAGGTGCTGATATTATAGGAACAAACTGCGGTTCCTTGGGACCTAAACAGATGGCTGAAATAGTAAAAGTAATCAAAGATAACACCGATCTACCAATCATGGTAGAGCCCAATGCTGGACAGCCGAAGTTAAAAGGGGAAGAAACGGTTTATGATATGGCACCAACTTTATTTAGGGAAGGAATCATGGCCTGTATTGAGGCCGGAGCCAAAATTGTAGGGGGGTGCTGTGGTACTACTCCCGAACATATAAAAGAATTAGCCAATAAGATTGGAAAAAGGTAAAAATATGGTTTTTAATATTAAAAGGAGGTATATATTATGGGTTGTGGTTGTGGGTGTGAGGACAATAGTAGTAATGAAAGAAAGGAAGTAAAATATATAAAATGTCCCGAATGTGGTTCAACAGCAAAATCTGTTCCTCATGCAGTCTTAAATTCACTGGTTAAAAAAGAATTAAGGAATGAGATTTTAGAAACAGATTATTATATCTGTTTAAATCCGGATTGTGAGAATGTTTACATTGAAGAGACAAAAAAATCAGTATTTAAATTAGAGGACCTTAAAAAGTCAGTTTGGTTTAAGAAAGGTTCTGAACCTAAGATTGCTTGTTACTGTAATAATATTACATATGATCAGGTAAAAGAAGCAGTAAGAGAATTAGGATTGAAAGACTGGAAAGATATTGTACTTCATTACAAGGAAAAGGCAATCTGTTTGTGCGAGAAATTAAACCCTACAGGAGAATGCTGTTCTGATAATTTTTACAGGATAGTTAATAAAGTCTTAGTAGAAGAAGGTAAACCACCAGTCAGTTCTACTTCAGGCAGTTGTTGTGGATAAAGGATAATATTTTAAAAAATCTTGACATATATATAAGAATTGTGTATTATTATAACTAACTAAATTTAAAAAAGATTATTGACAGTGAACAGGAATAGTAATTAAAATGGTATTTTAAGAGAGTCGGGGATGGTGGAAGCCTGATAATATCTATTTTAATGAAACCCGCCTGGGAGTTGGAAGCTGAAATTAGTAAGCTTTGCCGGCAGTCAACCGTTATCATGACAGGTTATAAAAGTATTTTTCAAATACTTTTGTTACTGTAAGTAAGTGGACTATTAATTAGTCAACAAGGATGGTACCGCGAGAGTAACCTCGTTCCTATTGAAGGAACGGGGTTTTTTTAGTGTTTTGAGAATTAATCTATACCGAGGAGGAGGGAGTATTTTGCAAGAAAATAATTTAAAACGGATTGTGATAAAAATCGGGACGAGTTGTCTGACACATGAAAATGGAAAACTAAATTATGAAGCTATAAAACATTATTTAAACCAATTAGTAGATTTGAAAAACAGGGGTAAAGAAGTTTTATTGGTAACATCTGGTGCGATTGGTGCAGGAATTGGTGAACTTAAACTAGATCTTCCCTGTAGTATGGCTCAAAAACAGGGGATGGCAGCTGTAGGCCAGGGTCTTTTAATTTCACTCTATAATAAAATATTAAGACAGAATGGAGAAATCGGTGGACAGGTCCTACTTACATCAAGTGACTTAAAAGAAAAAAATAGATATGAGAACATATATAATACATTTGAAGTACTGTTAGAAAACGGAATAATACCGATTGTAAATGAAAATGATACGGTAGCTACTGATGAAATTAGATTTGGTGACAATGATACCCTTTCAGCTGAAGTGAGCATTCTAATCAATGCCGATCTGTTAATATTACTTACAGATGTAGAAGGTTTATATAATAAAATCCCTTGTGAAGCAGAAGAAGGCCTGAAGCTGATTAATAAAGTAGAAGCTATAACTCCTGAAATAGAGGCGAAAGCAGGCCAAGAAGGCAGTATCGTAGGTACAGGGGGAATGAAGACAAAATTAGAAGCAGCAAAGATTATTAATAAAGCTGGGATTCCAATGGTGATTGGACCCGCCTATAAAAATAATATAATTAGTAACATAGTTGAAATGATTGAAAAAAGAGAAGCGTATAACATAGGAACAACTTTTATTCTAGGTGAGAAGAAGTGTAGAAGAGAAAAGTATAATTAATATGAGGAGGAATTCATAATGAGTACTAGAGAACAGATAATTAAACAGGCTGAAAGGTCTAAAATAGCTTCCGGGCAAATGGCTAATATTTCCACTGAAAAAAAGAATAGAGCCCTTTATAGAATTGCAGATGGATTAGTAGAGAAAACAGAAGAGATCTTAGCGGCTAATAAAAAAGATATGGAGAGAGCAAAAAATGAAAACTTATCTAAAACTTTTTTGGACAGACTATCATTAGATGAAAACAGGATAAAAAAAATAGTAGAAGGATTAAAAGAAGTGGCAGAATTTGCTGATCCTATTGGTGATATTTTAGAAATGAATAGAAGACCTAACGGACTGCAAATAGGTAAAATGAGAGTACCCCTCGGTGTGATAGGTATTATTTATGAAGCCCGTCCTAATGTTACTGTTGATGCAGCAGCACTTTGTTTAAAATCCGGGAATAGTGTTATCTTACGGGGGGGATCCAGTGCCATTAATTCCAATAAAAAGTTAGCAGAGATTATAACTAAAAATATTCAAAAAGCAGGTTTACCTAAAGGGGCAGTTCAGTTAATACAGACGACTGATCGAGAAGCAGTTAAAGTATTACTAACTTTAAATGATTATCTAGATCTTTTAATACCAAGAGGCGGAGCAGAACTTATCAACCGGGTTGTAAAAGAGTCTAAAATACCTGTGATCCAGACCGGTGTAGGGAACTGTCATATTTTTGTAGATGAGAGTGCTGATTTGAAAATGGCAGCAAAAATTATCGAGAATGCTAAAACAAGTAGACCTGCGGTTTGTAATGCAGCAGAGAGCCTAATTGTTCACGCAAATATTGCAGAGGATTTCATACCAAAAGTTGCAAAAGTATTATCCAAACACCAGGTTGAGATCAGAGGAGATAAAACTGCAGTTAGCATTGAAAATAGTATCAAAGAGGCTGGGGGAAATGACTGGAGTCAAGAATACTTAGATTATATTATATCACTTAAGGTAGTTGATAATTTAGAGGCAGCAATTAATCATATAAACAAATACGGCACAAAACATTCTGAAGCAATCATCACAAATAATTATACCAATAGTCAGAACTTTTTAAACCAAGTAGATGCAGCAGCAGTTTATCTGAATGCTTCAACCCGTTTTACAGATGGAAACCAGTTTGGATTGGGAGCAGAAATTGGAATAAGTACCCAAAAAATGCATGCCAGAGGTCCGATGGGGTTAAATGAACTGACTTCTACCAAGTATGTTATATATGGACAAGGACAGAGAAGGGAGTAGGTGATAAAATGAAATTATGTATTGTAGGTTTAGGTAAAATTGGAACAGCCTTAGTTCAGGGAATATTGAATTCAGGACTTTATGATTCTGATCATTTAATTGGTTGTGACCCGAAAGCAGAAGATACTGAGCATAATGAGGAACATGGTGGTATAAAAACAACTAATGCTAATATAAAAGGGGTTAAGGAAGCCGATGCTGTATTACTGGCTGTAAAACCACAGGTCATCGATCATGTATTGGAAGAGATCAGTGAAGCTGTAAAAGGGAAACTCGTTATATCCATTGCTGCTGGGATCAGCAATTCACATTTAAAAGAAAAATTACCCCTTGATGTTAGAACGATTAGGGTAATGCCTAATACCCCGGTTCTAGTTAAATCAGGTATTTCAGCAATTGCGCCTGGACGAAATGCAACTGAAAAAGATGTAAAATTAGTTAATAAAATATTTGCAGGAGTAGGACAAGTAGTTGAAGTAGAAGAAAATTTAATGGATGCCATAACCGGGTTAAGTGGAAGTGGGCCAGCTTTTATCTATATTATGATTGAAGCTTTAGCTGATGGGGGAGTTTTAACAGGCATCTCTAGGGAGTTAGCACTTAAACTAACCGCTCAAACAATGCTTGGATCTGCTAAGATGGTGCTGGAAACAGAATACCATCCCGGAGTTTTAAAGGATATGGTTACTTCGCCAGGAGGTACTTCTATTCGAGGTATAGAAGTACTTGAAAAACATGGGGTAAGAGGTATCTTAATAGATGCAGTAAAAGAAGCAGCTCTCCGTTCCAAAGAATTAAATTCTATAAATTAATTATCTTCAGATAAAGTAGTTATATATTGAGGTTATTTAAAAGAATTTTGATTTATCTTTTAAATAGCCTCCCTATTATTTTACTATCCTAGAGAATAATAGGACTATTGAGAATTTATAAAAGGTATATAAATAAAATTAGAGAATAAAAAGATTAGGTATGAATGGTAAAAAGACATATAATTAGATATAATAATACCAAATTTATAGAAAAAGGTGATAAGTTTGAACTTATATTTTATAAGACATGCAGAAACTATTTATAGACCGGAAGATGGAGATTTTAACCGCCCTTTATCTGAGAAAGGAGTTACAGATGCCAGGCGGTTAATTGATGAGTTTGCTAAGGTAAAAGTTGAAAAAATCTATTCTAGTCCTTATTTAAGGGCTTTAAATACTATAAAAGGTATTGCAGAGAAGAAAGAACTAGATATAGAAATAATAGATGATTTAAGGGAAAGAAAAGCAGCTGATAATTATATAGATGACTTTCAAATATTTTCAACCTCTCAATGGGAAGATTTCAATTATTCTTTACCCGGTGGAGAATCTTTAAAAGAAGTACAAAAGAGAGGGATAAAGGCTTTAAATAAAATTATTGAGAATCATCATGGTAAAGAAACCAATGTTATTGCTGGCGGCCATGGAACCTGACTGGGAGTTATTTTAAACTATTTTGATAAAAAATATGGTTATGATTACTGGAAAGAGCTAAAGATGCCGGATATATATTTATTTAATTGTGAAAACAATGATGTTAAATTAATTCAAAGAATTGAAACTACAATTTGAAATTATAAAAGTATAATATCTAAATTGGGTGATGATAACCAATGAATAAAACAAAAGGGATACTTTTAACAATATTTGCGACAATGAGCTTTGGATTTCTACCGTTTTTTGCCAAGACAGCTTATGCGAATGGTTTTAATCCATATAGTTTTAGTTTATACCGTTCATTATTTGCAGCTGTTGCTCTTTTTATTTTTATTAAATTATATAAAATTGATTATAAGGCTACTAAAGCTCAATATTTTACATTATTTAAAGTAAGTCTTTTTGGCTATTCACTTATGATGTTAACATTAAATACTTCCTTATTATATATGTCTTCAGGCCTAGCTATGACCCTCCACTTCATTTATCCTGTAGTAGTCATGTTGGCTTCAGTCTTTTTATATAAAGAAAAGATCGGTGCTAAAAAGGTGTTGGCATTAATACTTTCTATTTCAGGCATCTTTTTTCTAATGGGTTTTGGTTCCTTTTCAACCATTAGTTTGTTAGGGTTCTGGCTTGCTTTGATTTCAGGTATTTTGTATGCGTATTACATATTATCAGTTTCAAATAGTAACATAAAAAATCTCAGTGGTTTTGTTATTACTTTTTATCTTTCGCTTTTTAATACATATATATTATTTACCATTTCTTTTGTAACCGGCAATATGAGCATGAATTATAATTACAGAGGTTTATTGAGTACAGTAATGGTCGCCTTAGTCTGTAATCTTTTCGGAATGGTAGCATTCCAGACAGGTTTGAAATATATCACTGCAACTGCCTCCTCAATATTAAGTACCTTTGAACCGATAACAAGTTTAGTTGTAGGTATAATCATTTTTAATGAATATTTAGCCTGGTATCATTTTGTAGGTAGTATATTAATAATAATTTCTGTGATAATCGTGTCTTTAACAGAGAAGAAAATGAAAGAAGTAGCTAATGAGTCTAAATATGAGATAGTATAGTAGTTAATAGAAAGGAGACTTAAAATGTCTGAGATTGATGAAGAAAAAATACATTTTACCGAAGAACAAACAATTGAGGTCGAAGAGAAAGATAATGTAGAAAGGATACTTGATATTGGTGGTGGAGGAGAAGGAATCATTTCTCAGATATATGAAGATATAGTAGTTGCCATCGATTTGAGTGAAGAAGAGCTAAAAGAAACCCCTTCCAATGAATCCTTAAAAATAATCATGGATGCGTGTCAATTAAAATTTTTAGATGAACAGTTCGATACTGTAACTTCCTTTTTCACCCTTATGTATATTAATAATAAAGACTTAAATCAAGTATTCAAAGAGGTAAAGAGAGTTTTAAAACCTGGTGGCAAATTCCTGATTTGGGATTTGAAAATTCCTGAAAAGACTGAGAAAGACAAATATATTTTTGCAACAAGGCTCAAAGTTAAGTTTAAGAATAAATCCATTGAAACCGGTTATGGTACTCTTTGGGAAGATAACGAGCAGGATATTGATAAGTTTAGTGATTTAGCAGACCAAAATGATCTGGAAGTAATCAGACAAAGACAAGGAGAACAATACTTTTATCTAGAAATTAAAAAATAAGCGGTAATACATAAACGGGAAGGATATTTACAGTGCGTATTAAAAATTTAACCCAAGCGGCTTTAAGTTTAACCTTGATTTTCATATTTTTTATGCTTTTTAAAGGAACTACTAATATATTGAATAGTATCTTTGTCCCGTTAGTATTATATATCAATATCTCTAAATTCAAAAGAAAAGAATATATTGCACTTGTAACAGCGGTTTTAATTTTAACATTCCTATTTTTCTTTCAACAAATCTTTTTTATTCTATTTTATGCTCTTCTGGGTTGGGTGTTACATGAATTATTTAAGAGGAAGAGAGGTTTTCTTTTAAAGACCACTGTACTCACCATAGTAAACTTTACTGGTTTTATTATTATAATTAATATAACAGATTTATTACTTGGTACAACCATAACCAAAGCTCTTTTATCAATCGGTGGGGGTACTCAGCTTGGTTTAGTCATAGTTTTTTTCTTAGAAGCTTTATTTGTAGCCCTGAGTTTTGTGATTATCATTCCAAGGGTTATAGGCCGATTAACTGACAATAATAGATAGAGGAAGGGAGGTGCAGGTTTGATAGGATTGGCTATTAAACTAAAACATGGAATTTCTTTTTAATACTGTGGAAGTTTCTGATATTGAAAAATCTTTCGAATTCTATAAAAAAATTCTGGGATTAGAATTGGCAAGAAGGATAAAACCCCGAGAAGGTATGGAGATCATCTTTTTAGAAGACAAACAAGGACATACTGTGGAATTACTCGAATATAAGGATCAAAATGTAGACTATAGAGCAGGGAAATCGAACATCAAAATGGGTTTTGCAGTTGATGACTTAGATAAAACTATTGAATTTTTAAATAAAGAAGGAATAGATATTATAAAAGGACCGGTCCCGATCGAAAACGGCCGTTTTGTAGATATTACAGATCCAGATAGGATAAAAATAGGTCTTTATGATTTTGATTAAGTGTTTTCGATTTTCTAAACCTCGTTAAATAGAAAAGTGTACCCCCTGGAGTATAGTGGTAGATTTTTTTCTTTAAATTGAAGCAATCAAGGTGATGTTAATGCGTTAATAAAAAAATATAGGATTTACATATTTCTATTTATTGCTTCCTTTTTGACGATTATAATTCATGAATACGGACATTTTTTGATGGGAACTATTCTTGGTTATGAGATGGGTTTTGATTTTAATGGCACTAGACCTTTAATAGGGACATATTCTAATAATGTGGATTACTTTCTCGTGATTTTTGCCGGAATTTCCTTTACATTAATCCAATCATATTCCGCAATATATTTAATCAAAAAGCTTAATTATCAAAGACTTTATTATCTTGTCTTAACCCCATTCTTATAACGCTTAATTCCCTATTTACTTTCTATTTTTTATCCCCAGCGCTTTCTGCTGCAGGATGAAGCAAGGATCGGCCAGCCATTAGGGATTAATCTCTATATAGTACCAACTCTGATTATTGGCGTATTGTTATTTAACTGTTATCGAGTAAATAAGAGTTATAAGATTAATTTTAACAAACACTTAAAATTATCTCTGGTAAGCACCGCATCGTTTATAATTATAATTAGGTTAAATCAAATCCTTTTACCTTATTAAAATAAGCTCTTATTTTTAAATCGGTTAAATGGTAATTGTAAAAGAACTTAATGGTACTGTAAGATAATCTATCAAAAGGAGTTACTATGAAAGTCAACTACTCCGTCCTAATCAAAAACAAGGTTAGGAGGGAGCTTGAAAAAGCTCATAAGTGAAGTAGGAGATTAGCTTTAGTGATGTCTTCTCGAAGGTGAAGGCAGATGAACTATGTCCTGTGTTGAGTGTTCGACATACACCCTAGGATACTTCTCCAGTCTTAGGTTCTGGAAGTT
>JAWOEZ010000076.1:0-9629 GCA_046482435.1 Halanaerobiales bacterium | reverse complement strand
TCTTGGAATAAAGATAAATTTGTAGCTTAAAATATAAACTAAAAGTATCTCCGAGTCTGTAAAAAGATAGGAGTAGTGGGTATGGACTACCCGAATAGGTAACTTGATCGATGTTACGGGTGAAATTCATCTTATGTCCCATAAGATCAAGCGACTATGAAGCTCGGTATTTCAATGCCGAGTAGTTCACTACAAGTTATTGCTTCTGATTGTCACGGGAAATCTATGGCCGGAGTAGAATGGCTAGTAAGAGCAAAAAGAAAACTGGAAGATATATGTGGAAGTTATACGATCCAGTTTTTTACAAATGCAAAATATATAATAAATGATGAAGAACTTATATATGAAGAGCCGACCCAATTTGAATCAAAATCTTTCTGGGATATTTTTAACAAGTTTTAATTTTATAGGGAATGAAAATTCTTATTAAAGTTTAATACCCCTCAATATGAACAACCTCAACATTGTCTACTGCTTCTTTTATCATATTGTTAATTTCTAAATTTTCTTCTCCTTGACGAACTTGCTCGATTGTCGGACGTGTTTCTGGGCTATCAGGGACAAAAAGTGTACAACAGTCATCATAAGGTTTTATTGAGATCTGATAAGTACCTATTTTTTTAGCAAGGTTTACTATTTGAACTTTATTTAAGCCAAGAAGTGGTCTTAAAATTGGTAAAGTAGGAATAAGATTGGTAACTTTTATTGCTTCTAGGGTTTGACTTGCGACCTGCCCTATGCTCTCTCCTGTAATTATTGCCTTCCCATTCTTTTTTTCAATAATTAGTTCAGTGATTTTTATCATCAATCTTCTCATGATTATAGTAATCAAATCGTTTGGACAATTTTCATTAATTTCTGTAAGTATGTCAGTAAAATCAACA
This sequence comes from Halanaerobiales bacterium, assembly GCA_046482435.1. Classification (GTDB taxonomy): domain Bacteria; phylum Bacillota; class Halanaerobiia; order Halanaerobiales; family M55B127; genus M55B127. The sequence continues at coordinate 8,745 of JAWOEZ010000076.1, read as the reverse complement.
ATATGAAGATCAATATTGTTTTGATACTTAGCTAAAATTTGAGCTAATTCTTTAACTTTTTCCTTTGTCCGGTCACTGGTAAAAGGAAAACTATGGAAATATACTGGTACTAGTTTAGCTCCCCTTTTTAATCCCATATAGCCTGCTACAGGGCTGTCAATACCTCCTGAAAGCATTAGACCTACTCTACCTGTAACTCCGACTGGTAAGCCTCCCATTCCGCTGTACACTTCAGAATATATATATGCACTATTTTTTCTGATTTCTACATTTATATCGAGATCTGGGTTATGTAAATCTACTTCTCTTTTACTTTCCTCAATATTTTCAATAACATATTCACCCAAATTATACTGTAGTTCCATTGAGTCGTATTCAAATTTTTTATTACTCCTGCGGGCGCTTATTCTGAAACTAATATGATCCTTATTTGTCAGGGCTTTTTGAGCAGACTTGAGGACTATTTTTTTTATTTCCTCATAATCCAATGCTACTTTTATTACGGGTGAGAAGGATACTAGACCTGCAATTTTTGAAAGACGTTCTTTAACAATATTTTCTTCAGCGTCAGATTCTAAAAATATTCTCCCTGGAGTTTTATAAATTGTTAAATTTTGATCTACGTTTTTTATACTTTTTTTAATGTTTGATTTTAAAATATCTTCAAACATAGATCTATTTTCACCTTTTAAAGCCAACTCTCCATATCTTATCAGATATAAACTACTCATCTGTTTCCCTCCATTATATTTCTTAATCTTTCCACATGTTTTTTTAAAATGTTGATTGTTACTTCGATTTCTTTTTCAGTATTAAATTGGCTTAGACTGAATCTGATTGTTCCTTCACGGTAGTTATCCGGTAATCCTAAGGCTCTAATGACATGACTGGTTTTATCTTTTCTGGAAGTACAAGCAGATCCAGTTGAGATATAAATATTTTCACTTTCCAAACTATGGACTAAAACCTCACCCTTTATATTTGCAAAAGAAACATTTAAAATGTGAGGAGCGCTTTTTCTACCAGAAGGAGTATTTATAATTACATCAGAAATTTCACATTGTATTCTTTGACGTAAAATTTGCTTAAGAAATTTAATTTTTTCTATGCTTTTATTGTCTGGTAGATACTTTATAGCCTCACCGAAGCCGACTACACCAGACATATTTTCTGTTCCTGGATAGTATCCTCTTTCCTGGTTACTACCGTGTAATATTTTATCTATAATTATTTGATCATTAATATATAGAGCTCCCACTCCTTTAGGCCCGTGAATTTTATGAGCACTAACTGTAAAAAGATCAATACCTATTTCCCTTATTTTTAAATTTACCTTTCCTAAAGCTTGAACACCATCTACATGGAAGTATAAGTTATCATAATTTCTAATAAATTCAGAGATTTTATTGATAGGTTGAATACTTCCTGTTTCATTATTTACAGCCATTGTACTTACCAAGATGGTGTTATTATCTATTTTCCTCTTCAAAACATCAAGGTCGATTATCCCCTTTTTATCAACAGGTAAATAGATTACCTCAAAACCTTTTTTTTCGAGATGATTAAAGATTTCAAGTACGGATTTGTGTTCTATTTTTGTGGTTATAATCCTGTTGCCGAATTTCTTAAGACGATAAGCAGCACCTTTAATAGCAATATTATTAGCAACTGTACCGCTTCCGGTAAATATTATTTCCTTCGTTTTTGAATTAAGGGCATTAGAAATATTTAGGCGTGCTTCTTTAACTAACTTTTCCGCATTAATACCAAGTTTATGCAATGAAGAGGGATTAGCGTAATCGGTTTCTAACACTTTTTTAATCTTTTCAACAACTGCTGGAATAGTCTTTGTAGTGGCAGCATTATCCAAATAAATTTGATCCATATATATCCCAACCTTAAATATTATTATCAACTACTGTCTTAATTGTAAGTTAATAGTCTTTTGTTGTCAATTTAAATATTTAAAACGGAATTATAGTTAAAATATGTAGGTGGGAGAGAAGGGAAAGAAGCATTGTAAAGGTAAGATGTCTTATTAGGGAGTTATCCGACTTTCTTTCTAATTTACCTAATTTATAGCCAAGAAAGCCACGCTGTTGAACAAGGGCGGGGATGAATTGACTACTTTAAAATTAATTAAATATTAATCTTAGAATTAATTTTATGTTCTTCAAAAGCAATTATAAAGCCTTATCAAATAATTTAGTCCTAGTTTTTAAAGTATATCTACACCTCCACCCGTATTATATAATTTGGGAAAGCACTTGTAAGATTTCAAATATAAAGGCAAGTGTATATAAAATCATTATAATTAACATAGACCTTGCATCCAGAGAGGATCGTTGATATAATTAATTATGAACATATGACAATAACAAGGAGGTTAAAAAAAATGCAAACTGATGTATTGATTATTGGAGGTAGTGCAGCAGGATTAATGGCTGGAATAACAGCAAGAAAACACTACCCTGAAAAAAAAGTGACAATAGTTCGAAAAGAGGACAAAGTATTAATTCCATGTGGTATTCCCTATACATTACATACGGTAGAGGGGCCCGAAAACAATATAATTCCTGATGAAGCTGCCACTGGCAAAAACATTGAATTAATTATTAATGAGGTTGTTGAAATCGACAGAAAAAATAAAAATGTAAAATTGAAGAACGATGAATTAATTGAATATGAAAGGTTAGTATTAGGAGTGGGCTCCAAACCATTTCTACCACCTATTGATGGAGTTAATTTAGAGAATGTTTATACTGTCGAGAAAGATTTTGACTTATTAAAGGAGCTGCGAGAAAAGGTTGAGAAAAATAAAGAAATTGTAATTATAGGCGGTGGTTTTATTGGAGTTGAGTTTGCAGATGAAATTAGAAAAAATGAGGATACGAACGTTACTATAATAGAGATCCTTGAAAATGTGCTGTCTTTAGTTTGTGATGATAAACTGTGTAAAAAAGCTGAGGATAAATTGACTGAAAATGGAGTTAATGTATTAACAAACTCCAAAGTTGTAGAAATAAAGGGAAACAAACAAGTAGAAAAGGTAAAGCTCGAAAATGGAAAAGAAATCCCAGCTGATCTTGTTATAGTAGCAACAGGAGTAATACCTAACACTCAATTAGCATCAGAAGCAGGACTAGATAGTGATCCTAAAAAAGGCATCCTGGTAGATGAATATATGAGAACAAGTGATCCTGAAATATTTGCATGTGGAGATTGTGTTGAAAAGCCTTCATATTTTGGTGAAAACTTTCAGGCTGCTTGGTTAGCTTCTATTGCCACCAACGAAGGAAGAGTTGTAGGAGCGAACCTCTATAACTTGCGTAGGAAAAAGCAAAAATCTATCGGGATCTTTTCTACAATTGTAGATGATTTAGCTCTGGGAGTGGCTGGGTTAACTAAAAAACAAGCTAAAAATGCAGGGATTGAAGTGGTGGAAGGACATGCAGAAGCCGTAAACCGACACCCAGGTACAATGCCCGGGGCACAACTTTTGGGAGTTAGTCTAATTTTCCAAAAATATGATGGAATTTTAATAGGAGCCCAAGTCTATGGAGCAGATAGTGCAGGAGAGTTTTTAAACATATTGGGCTTAGCTATTGAAAAACAAATGACTGCAGAAGATTTGGCAACTTTGCAAGTAGGAACACATCCTGCTTTAACTGCATCTCCAGTGCCGTATCAACTAATTAATGCTGCTGAAGATGCCGCTACAAAGTTAAATTTATAAATAACTAAGAAAACTCCCCATGATGATATTACATGGGGAGTTTTGATATTTTTATTTAAAATAAATATTCTACTCCAAAACTTAAATTATATTCTTCTGTTTGAGTATGGGTTTCTAAATCTTGTTTTGTACCTTGTTGCCCTCCATCATAGAAATATCTTTCTCCAGGACCATCAGTATTTAATATTTTATACTGAAGACCTCCTGTAAAATACATATTTTCTCTAAAATTATATCTAGTTTTATTATTGACAAATAGATAATTTCCATCTCCTGAACTTTTACCGGTATAAGTATCATAATAATTTTGAGTTGAGTTTCTTGTATATGCATATGGTGAGAGTTTAACTACCAGCCGGTTTTTTAATGTTTTATTAATGTTTCTGTTCAATATCATTCCTAAATATGGTATATGATATTGGGTTCTATGATAACTAATTTTGTTATTTATATTATTATGATTATTGGTAGAATAATCATAATAAGTACCGTTTTTTACATTCAAGCCATAATTGTCGTATTCATATCCGATTAAAATTAAATAACTTTGTTTAGGAGTAGAATATTCCAGAAGATAATTAGCCAATAAAAAGTCTAAATAAAAATTTTCTAGGGTTGTATTACCACTTAGTTTAGATTCTTTATTATTTATATCATAAGTATAGTTTATAATTTCTGCTTCTTTTGTGCTAGTGTCAAAGAAGTTACTTCCCAAGGTAATTGAATAGTAATCAGCCCAATCCTTAAAAATGTATTGATTAAAGTTAATTTTTAAAAGTGTAGAATCCAAAGGTAGGGTTGACTGACTATATAAATTTGAACCCTGTATAGATGTTGTATGTTCAATTTCACCGAAGGTTTTTCCCAATTCAATATCTATCTCATAAGCCTCAGTATTTATAGGGAATAATAATAAGATAAAAATGAAAAGGAGTATTAATATTTTTTTCATAGTTAAATTTCTCCTTTCTATGGTATAAATATAAATTGTACAAAAATTCTCTAATTCCTTCTTTTTCTAAAATAAAATATTGATATACCATTTATAATTAGAGAATAGTTGTTATATTTATTTTTTAGAACAACTAAATAAGTGAATTACCAATTCAAGGCAATTTTAAGCAGGAAAATAAGCATTGATTGCTGAATTTAATTTAAAGAAGAGTTTCAATTTTAGCTAAAAGTGAAGATGATTTTAAATGATTTATTAACTCTTATATTAAAAATATATTGACATCCTTTCCGCCGATTCCTATCGTCACGGACGTGGATTCCTTAAAGGAACTCACGAGGTTGTACCAGGGGTACTCCCTGTTAAAATAAACCGTACAACAATATTAAGGTTGCACCAGAGGTACTCCCTATTAAAATAAACCGTATAACAACATTAAAGTTGCACCAGAGGTACTCCCTATTAAAATAAACCGTATAACAACATTAAAGTTGCCTGCTGATTAAACGCCAGTCCATTTCTGGTAGGCGAGTTCACTGGAACTTTCTTATAGGTTTCGCATTGATAGTTTTAGTATTAGGCCATCAAGACCGTCATTACGCAGACTTGAAGGTTGTTTCTATCAGCCCGATTAAGACTTTGAGCAGTTTGACGGATGTTTTCTATATTTTTACATAACTATAGTGCCAACTTCCTCTTGCACAGCAAGATTAATAAGTTGACGAGAAATTTTATGGTTTAAAGCAGTCATCCATCTTTGCTCTTTGTCATTAATCTTTTTAGCTTGACCTAGCTTTCTTCTTAAAGAACGATATTTTTTACGAATAAAACCTGCTTGATTACCGTTATAAAACTCACGGTTGATCTCTTTACCAGCGGGGTTTTGAACACTAGCAACTGCTAATTGTCTAAGTCCTCTATCAACTCCCATTATATTGGAATTATTACTTTCTTTATTCTCTACATTAATAGTTACAGCAAAAAACCAATTATTGTTTTTATAGAAAAGACTAACTTTACCTAATTTGCAACCGTTCTCGATATATTGTTGCAATTCTTTAAATCTTTTAGTCTGTTTAACAGGGAAGGCGAACCTTTTACATTTGTTAGTATATAGAGGTATTGAAATTAGATGACCATCAATTGTGTAGTTTTGATTATTATAACAAATTGGTTGGTTTTTCTTGAAAAAGATATTTTCTTTATCTGAATCAGACTTTATAAATCTTTTGTATAATGCTTTAACTTCTCTAATGTTTTGATTTTTAACAGCAGCAACAGTCTCGATGGCTTAGTGCTGGGCCGACCTTGCGTTTATAATGAAGGCGCAGTAAAGGCAGATCATGTTCTTTAAAATCAGCAGAACTCAATTTAGTTTTCCCTACTTTAAGTTTTTCAGCAATGGATTGAAGATTTTTAACAACTTCTGCAGTATTTTCATAAAAGACACTTTGTTTTCTTTTAGTAGGCTTTAATAATTCTAAGACATAGGTTATTATCATATTAGTCACCTTTGGTTTTTGATATCGTGTTGGATAGTTTCAAAATATAGTGATAGTTTATAAGAAGTTTTGCACATCCTGCACTTTTATGGTTATTAGCATTTAATAACCTTTATTTCCAATTATTATCAATATTATAATAAGGGTGTTTGGTCAAGAGGTTTATCGTATAAATAATTTTAATTTTCAAGTCGATTAAAAGTTAAAATAGCCTATTCATCCCCGCCTATTAACAAAGGCGAGTCTTTCTCGGCTATATTCTGTAACATGATAGGAGTGAAAATAATGAAAACCATATTGATTATGGCCGGTGGTATAGGAGCCAGGTTTTGGCCTTTAAGTCGTAAAGAAAAACCGAAACAATTTTTGAAATTAACTAACAAAGACAAGACGATGCTGCAGTGTACTGTTGATAGGGTAAAAGAGATGGCAGATATTGAACAAGTATTTATTGCTACGAACAATTTGTATGTAGATAAGATTTCTAAGCAATTACCAGATTTACCAGAAGAAAATATAATAATTGAACCTTGTAAAAGGAATACTGCTCCCTGTATTGGTTTAGCGTCTCTATATATAGAAAGGAAGTATCCTGGTTCCACTATGGTGGTATTGCCTTCAGACCATGTAATTGAGGATAATGAAGGTTTTAAAGATATTATAAACAGTGCAGTTAGTTATGCCCACAAAGGAGAAAATATAGTGACATTAGGTATAAAACCAAATAAACCAGAAACAGGGTATGGATATATTAATTTAGGTGAAAAAGTTCAGGAAGTTGATAACAATAGCATTTTCAAGGTGAATAAGTTTACAGAAAAACCGAATCATGAAACAGCCGTTAGATTTTTTAAAGATGGAAATTATTATTGGAATAGTGGTATGTTTGTATGGAGGACTGAAACGATTTTAGATAAATTAAAAGAGCATTTACCAAAAATCTACGAGATTCTAAAGAAGATATCAAAATCGATTGGGAAGCCCGAGGAAACTGAAGTAATAGATGAAAACTTTTCTTGTATGAACAGTATTTCAATAGATTATGGAGTATTGGAAAAAGAAAAGGATATATTTGTTATTCCTGCTGACTTCGGATGGAATGATGTGGGAAGTTGGACTGCACTAAGTGAAATAAATAAAAAAGATGAAGATAACAACCTAATAAATTCAGATCATGTAGGTATAGATACAAATGGTTCTATCATTTATAGCAAAGATAAATTAGTTACTTCGATTGGAATCGATAATTTAATTATTGTTAACACAAATGATGCCATTTTGGTTTGTAATAAGGACAATGCTCAGGATGTAAAAAAGTTAAGGGAATTACTAAAGGAGAAAGGATTGGATAATTATCTCTAAGGAGGTCAAAAGAAATGGCTAGATACCATTATGAGTTTAGACAGAAAAGAAAAGGTTTATTAGCTAAATTACTTATTACCATGGTGGCTCTTTTAATAACCGCATATATTTTACCTGGGATGACTATTAACGGAATTTTTGCAGGATTTTTTGCGGCATTAATATTAGGAGTAGTAAATATTGTTGTTAAGCCTATATTTATTATCCTAACTCTTCCATTAACCATATTGACAATGGGGTTATTCTTGCTGATAATAAACGGGTTGATGCTTTGGTTAGCTTCTGGAATAGTACCTGGATTTTTGATAACTGGGTTTTGGACAGCTGTTTTCGGTTCAATTTTGTTGAGTATTGTAACCTGGTTTTTAAACCAAGTTCTTGATTAATAGTTTGGTATAATTTAGATCATTTATTATCAAATCTGTAAAATCCTTATAGTTTTTAAGGTCTATTGTAGGTTTAAGATCTTAATATATGGGGGGGTATCTACGTGAATTTTCAGGTGGAAAACGGCAGCGGATTGGAATAGCAAGTTTGTTAGCATTAGATCCCAAATTAATTATTTGCGATGAACCTTTTTCTGATTTAGGTCTTTCGATATAAGCACAGATAATTAACTTGCTAGTGGATTTACAGGACAAGCCCGATTTAATTTTATTTTTTTATAGCCCAGGACCTTTTTGTTGTTGAACATATTAGTAACCGAGTAGCAGTAATGTATCTGGGCAACAGAGCCGAACTAAAAAATAGTGATAAACTTTATTATGAACCACTTCATACCTGTACCAAAGGACTTTTATATTATTCCCAGAATCCAATCCAAAAGTTTCGATCGGGGAGGTTTCTCTAAAAGGAGATATATTTAGTCCTGTTAATCCACTTTCTGGATGTAGTTTTAGAATAAGATGCTCTCATGGTGGTGAGAGATGTGCGAAAAAGGGATCTGTATTTAATGAATATGCCCAGAATCATTTTGCTGCATGTCATCTTTTAAACTAGACTTGAACAAAAAATGTCTATAAGTTGGCAAATAAAATTGAATAAGATGATATTGTTTTAAGCTCTGTGGTATGTCACAGGGAATTTTCTTTTCGCGTGGTAAATTTTGGATAAGCAATAAGTATAAAGTCAGTATTGTTAAAGATTTTTAAATAAAGGTTTAAATTTTTTACAGGACATTTAGAAGTTTCAGT
>JAWOEZ010000059.1:0-2715 GCA_046482435.1 Halanaerobiales bacterium | reverse complement strand
TGTAGTTGAATTTAAAACTTCCAACAATTGTCTTTTACTCATTCAATTCCCCTCTTTACATTTTTAGAAGATTCATCATTATTTAAAGATTGTGTTTCAAAATAACCTATTTTGTCTAAAATTTCGATTACTTCATTATATTTTTTCTTCAATTCATTATACGCATCATACAAAACTCCCTTTAAGGTAACAATGCATGATAAGTAGGAGTAAGTAGAGGTAAACAAAAAATAAATTTATCCCCACTAAATTTTATTTGGGTAATACAAGCCTTGTACTACCAAAATTTAAAAAAATCAGTAGTGGAAGTAGGTGTGTAGGTGTAAAAAGCACAGTAGGAAGAAGAGATAAAAATAAAAAAGTATATACTATAGACCTTTATTTCCTATGGAAACTATATATTTCTCTTATCTATATTATTTTACCTACTTCCCTTACTTCTCCTACCTACTCCTACCGAAACCTTTTTATATGATAAATAAAAAATTATAAAAATTACCACTACTTTCTCCTACATCTCCTACATCTCCTACTTTTGTAAAAAATCGCTAAAATCTCCAGTGGAAATGAAGGTATCATAAAATTAAGTTATCAAAGTAATATATATATTATAGTATATACTTCTCTTCAAAAATATATTTTTGATTTCATAAATATTTATAAAGTTCTATATTTTTGTTAATCATGGTAAAGTGAAAATTTATTTTTCATTTTTATCTCCTTAATTCCAAAAAAACATAATGAGAGGTGATAATATGGAAGGAATAGTAGGAAAAAAGGTAATTATTTTCTATGATGATCTTGGGAAAGTTTCCAGGAAAGATGGGGAATTAACAGCCATTTCTGATTCAGATTATACATTAGATAATTATATGATCATACCAAAAGCGAGAGTTATAAGAGTAGAGGTAAGAAATGGTCAAAGATAAATCTTATCTAAACAATCTTGATAAAGATGAAGATATCCATTTTAATGAAAATATTGAAATTAAAAATCCAGCAATAGGAATAATAACTTATAAAAATCAAGAATATTATTACTTTGGCCAAATTAAAACGTTTTCTGAAACTAGAATTGGTAAAAAAGGAAAAACTAAAAAAGTTCAAGTCAAAAGACTTTGTTTGTTTACTATAAACAATCATACAGATTTATCTTTAGAACCACAATCTTTTATAATAAAAGCAGACAAATTGGAAAATTATAAATTTAAAGATTACACAGGTTTTAATTTGTTTAACAATCAATGGGATATTACAGAATTTAAAAATAATTCTTTTAATTTGTTTATTAATGAAGAATTGTTTAAATTGATTAAATCCAAATTTGAAGATTATATTGATTTTCCAAACAAATCTGATTATACTTTTATGACGTTATGGATTATGGGAACTTACTTTTTTCCATTGTTTCAGGCTTATCCTTATATACATCTTCACGGTTTTAAAAATTCTGGTAAGACTAAAGTTATACAAATATCTTCAAAAATGGCATTCAATGCACTTAACTCTTCAAACATTAGCCCTTCTGCATTGTTTAGAATTGTTGAAGGCTGTAAACCCACTTTATTTTTAGACGAATTTGAACCAATTAAAGAACGAAGAAAGGCAAGGTCTGATGATGAAATGGAACTAATATTAAATAGTGGTTATAAACGTGGAGGTATGGCATTAAGAAATGTTAAGGTTAAAGATGATTGGCAGCCACAGGCTTTTAATACATATTCTCCCAAATTAATATCTAATATAGGTGGTTTGAAAGGTGCTTTAGCTTCAAGATGTATAAAGATAACTATGCTTAGAGCAAAATCTGATGATAAAAGGGCAAACAAGTTTATTAAAGATGAAGATCCTGACTGGGAAAAAATCAGAACAAACCTTTATCATTTAGCAATGATAAGTTTTAGTCAAATTCGTCAACAATATGAAGATGAAAGTATTGTGTATCCAAAAGAGATAAGTAATAGGGAACTTGAATTATGGAAACCAATTTTAGTAATGGCAGGTTTAATTTCTAACGATGTATATAATGAAATGATAGACTATGCAATAATGAAAATTAATAAAAATAATTATGAAGAGTCTGCATTTGAATCTTGGGAATCTAAACTTTTAAACACATTGCTTGAATATAAAGATAAAGAAGGTAAAGATTTCCAAATAAAAGAAATCACTCATAAGTTATGGGAAAGGGAATTTGTTGATGAAGAAAACTCTGACGATTATGGTAAAAAATATTTATCAAAAAAACCCAATTATGCTTGGGTTGGTAGAACTTTAAGAACAATTCCTAACTTGAAATTTAAAAAATCTAATGGTAGGTCTTACATTTATCTGAACAAAACTATTATTGATAACATCACTTCCAGGTTAATGTCTACTACAGAACTTGAAACTGATCAAACTGTTGATAAGAAAGAAGATGAACAAAACGTTAAAGAACAATTTATGGAGAAATAAAAAATGAAAATAATAACATTAAGTAGTGGAGAGAAAGCAGATGAACTTAGAAATAGGATGATTGAATTAATTAATGAATATTCAAATATTTTAACTGGTTATGAAATGGTTGGAGTTATTGATGTTGTTAGAGAAGATTGCCATGTTTCAATACAGGAGATGGATGAAGAATGATTGAGCAATGTGATGTCTGTTTAAAGAAAGGAAGAAATAAATTTATAATTCAATTACCAGATGGTTACTTAGAAGTTTGTTCAA
>JAWOEZ010000045.1:0-2801 GCA_046482435.1 Halanaerobiales bacterium | reverse complement strand
TTTGGGATAATCTTAATTCCGAGTATTATAACACTCGAAACTTTTATATATGTAACTATCATGGTATTAATTACAATGATAGCATACTCAAGAGGTGGTAACAAATGAAGTCTTTAAGAGTTATATTCATTAGTATTTTACTTTTTGGGTTTTGTATTTATTTAATTTCATCGCTAGGAACACAAATATATATTAACAATTTCGGGGAGCTTTCAACTACAGATGTGAATAAACTGTCCAAATTAAGCGTTGAAGTTGGTTATATTGAACAAAATTTGACAACTTTCGGTAATGGAACAAAAGAGTTGCAGACAATCGATGTTTCTAATGTAAAAGAGTATATCGCTGAGTTTCTTGATACTAGAAGTACTGTTCAACAATTCGTATCTTTTCTTAAACAGGCGTATAGGGGCGGAGATATAATTCTCATGGCTTTCCCATTCGATATATATTCAGTATTTGGAGATTTCTTTTTAAGTTTATATCGGGCATTTTTTGTTATGGTCGTTACAGTTGCGATTTTTGTGGCTATTAGAGGAGGGGACGTAGTAAACGGATAAAATGGCATGGTACAATAAAAATTATAATATTACAAAGCCTAATATTAATATTAGTGATTATACTAGGGATGATTTGCCTGAGCATATCATAGATAAGCATAGAGAGAATGCTGGAAGTTTTTGGCTATCTTGGACATCTATTACTTTGTTTTTGTTTGGTTTATTTGTTTTTGCTAGGAAAAACGGATTTATGCAGGGAGTTATGATGAGTTCTTTCTGTGCTTTTATTTTATCGACTACATTTATTTTGAATAATTTTAGTTATACGATATATCCGTTTTTCTTGTTTGGGTTTATTTGGACTATTTCGGTTATAGCAGTTTATAACGGAAAAGAGGGAAATAAAATATAAAAGTTTATAAATCTCTATTTCTATAACTACTTTATGAGTCAGTTTAAACAATTATTTATCAAAACTAAGGAAGATATTAATTTATTTGTTTTTGAGCATTTGCCTTTCGATTTGGAAACAATGAAACTATATAATGAGATGTGTGGGGTAATTGAGAAGAATGTCTAATGAAAAGGAAAATAAAAATTTTGTGCCTTATATTATATTAATTCTAACAATTCTTATGGCAGGGATTATATCTTCAAGCCCTAGTCTTAACCCTACTTATGAGGATGAAGCTTTAATTGGTATAGATTGGGTACATTTTAAGCTTCACGAGGGAGAACATTATTATTTGAGAGATTATTTTACTTTAGGTGGTAGGGAAACAGTAAATATTGTTATCTATACTGGAGAGAATGAAGCTCATTTACTGCCGATAATTACGGCAAATGATGGTGCTATTAATGTCTCTTTATACGAAAATTCTATAATTACAAGTAATGGAACTGAAATTATTTATTATAATTCTAATTATAATTATGGTGATTTGGACGGATTAACTATTTATGATGGTGCAGTTGTGTCTAATTTTGGAGATTATAAAGGTAGAAGTTATATAGGTTCTGGTAGAACTTACGGGGGAGTGATAAGAGCAGAGAACGAGATTATATTGCAACCTAACACTACATATGTTTTTCAAATCACAAACCAAATTACTAATAATAATGTTATTGATATTATTTTGGATTGGTATGAAGATTAATCGAAATGTTTATATACCTAATAGTTTTTATTTTCTTTGAGACTGCTTGACACCAAACCGCCCAACGAGATAGTAGCAACTTTAATCGGTGTTTTTCCTTGAGAAGAACTATGGGTAGAGCCTTACTTAGCGGTGAGGCGTGCTACTTGGAAACATGTTTGGTTAGGTCTCAACCATTTTTAAGTTTAATTCCCTATTTTATTTTTTATTTAAGGTACTTCTCGCATAGAATTAGGAGAGTTTTTATATTTTGTTACTCTTTGTATTGCCTTGATAAGAAAAAGGGGTTAATTAAGGTAGATTTCATTTTTTCTCCTCAAAACTTGGACACCTATAATTGTCAAAGTAAAAACTACACTTTTCTTGTTCTTCATCTTTAGGGTCGTGACACCAGTCTGCGTGTAACCATTTGCATTCTTTTTTTAAGTTATTTATCTCATCTCTTAATTCTTGTATAATACAATCCTTTTTATGCACTATACCAACTTTGGAGTTATAGTCTTTGCTTTTGCAATAAATACAATACTCCTCTTTACTCCCATAATCTGCATTAGTTTTATCTAATATCTTCTCTATTTTATTTATATTCATAATACATCCCTCTGCTCGTATTTTTGGTTTTTTTCTTCATCTTCCATTTTTAATTATTTTTTGTTTTTCTTTTTGTTGTTCTGCTCCCACAACTTTCTAGTAATATGTTTTTATGTATAGTTATATTATTGAAACTATATGTATCCTCTAATGGATTGTAACTTATTTTCTTCGCATTAGCATATTCCATACATAGACTAGTTGGTTTCTTCTGTTGCAAAAAGTCTTCTATAATCATATCTCGTACTTTTTCTTGTTCTTGTATTCTTTGGTCTCTCTCAACAAAGTATAGATTGAGTATAATAACTGACATTATCAAAAACAGCAATACAAAAATTATAATATTTAAGTTTTTATTCATTTTTCAGTCTTTTCTTTATTTTTACACGATTCTTTTTTTATTTCTATATTGTTTATTTCCATTTTTCTTTTTGTTGTTCTGCTTGGTGTTTGAATCCGCATTTGGGATTATCTCCACAGACTTTAGCTTCTATGAAGTCATTACTATAACTTGAGGTGGTTTTACCACAATATTTGCATTTGTATTTTTTTA
>JAWOEZ010000009.1:0-13059 GCA_046482435.1 Halanaerobiales bacterium | reverse complement strand
TTTTTTCACCAGATTAATACCTATTAATTTGAGTTTATACTCTAATTGATGGTATATCTCATAAAAAGGGAGTTGGAGTAGTTTCTGGTTGTTTACCTTCCCGATATTATTGTCGGCTCTGATACCCTTAATATCAACGAATATCACCGTAATAATACTGGGTTTGATACAGTAATTAACTATCTTTTTAGTAGCAGGATGAATTAAATGCCTGATCTGTCTATCCCTTTTTTGTTATAGTTGTTTTAAACGTTTTGAGGTCGTTTTACCTCGCAAATTTAAGATAGATTGGAAGTGTTTTATCTTTTTGTTAAAATATCTGCTGATACTTAAATATTGACCGCCCTCGATGATAAAACCCTCTTTGGTTTTATTAGAATAACAGGCTACAAGGTTATTAATTCCTAGATCGATTGATAGATAATTGCCGTTATCCGGTTTGATTTTAGGAATATGAACCTTATAAGTTAAAATAAACTTATAATTGTCGTTAGCTCATGGTTTGAATTCAACTCTTATGCTATTATTTAAAATATGCTCTCTATCATTAGATAAAAGCTCTTTAGGTACTTTTATCCATAGATATTTTTGGTTAATAGAATACTCATCTTTAAAATAAGATTTCCAGTTGTCCGATAAGATTTTTAATGTTTCTTGAGCTGTCTATGTTGGTAGATTATTATACCAAAAATGGTCTTTTAATTCTCGTTTTGGCTGATACTAATCCGGAAAATCTTCACCACTGTCTTTAGAATAATCTTTTCTTTCATAATTACCGACATTATATAGTCTTTCACTTGCATAACCTAGACAGTCAAGTATGATCTATTCTTTTGTTTGGTTTGAGGGAGAAATTTTCTGCTACCTTCAGTTATAGTATTAACAGGAACTCTATAAGAACCCCTGTAAATATGGTTCGTGATTCCCTCTTCTTCTAAAGCCCTTGCCTTAGCTGATAATGATCTTAAATTTCTGGTAACGCTATCAGTACCCAAACATCCAATTGCTGTTGTTAACCCCCCTTTGATTATAGCTGTAAGTTAGATTCCTGGGGTCCGAGTTTTGAAACCACCTTCTCCACCACCTAAGAGAAATGTTCTTGGCTGTCTATAAAACCCGGTACAACATATTTGTTTTTTGCATCAATAATTTTACAGTCAAAATTACTTATAAGACTATCCTTTGCAATACTGTCTGATATTTTTACTATTTTATTAGAAGGTCTTTTGTCTCTAGAGGTTCAGGATTATATATCTCAGCATTTTTGATTAATAAATTCATTTATAAAACCTCTTTTGAAGTTTCCATTAACTACTATAATTTTAAACAGAATCAACAATATAGAAAAAGCCTTGATGGGGAGCCCCATCAAGGTAATTATTTATAAAAATATTATTATTGATAAATATAGTATTTAACTGATTAAGAAAACAAATAATCAATATCTAGCAAAAGTTATCTTTATAATTCACTTATCTTATCTCTAAACATCTGATTAACCATTTGAGGATTAGCTTTACCTTTAGTTTTTTTCATAACCTGTCCCACAAGATAACCGATTGCCTTATCTTTACCATTTTTAATATCTTCTATCACCTCAGGATTTTCTTCAATTATATTTTCAACAATATTTTCTAATTTATCCTCATCACTAATTTGTTTTAAACCTTGTTCTTCAACTATTTTTTCTGGATCTTTGCCGGTATAGAACATTTCTTCGAATACTGTTTTTGCAATTTTGGAACTTATCACATCTTTTTCCATCATCCTAAGCATCTTTCCTAGTAATTGACCCGTTATTTTCGTCTCTCCCACTTCCCTTTTTTCTTCATTTACAAGCCTTAAGAATTCACCCATAATCCAATTACTTACCACTTTAGGATCATTATATTCAGCCACACATTCTTCAAATAAATCGGCCAATTCTCTACTATCTGTTAATACATCAGCATCATATTCAGGTATTTCATATTCTTTAATAAATCTATTCTTTCTTACTGAAGGCATTTCCGGTAAACCAGCTTTAATTTCTTCAATCCAACTTTCATTAATCTCTAAAGGGACTAAATCAGGTTCTGGGAAATATCTATAATCATTCGCTTCTTCTTTACCACGCATCGAAATTGTTTTGTTTTTATCTTCATCCCAGGTCCTTGTTTCCTGTAATATTTCATCGGTATTTTCAATAATTTTTCTTTGCCTTTTTTGTTCATAGGCTAGTGCTTTTTCGATAGCCTTGAATGAATTCATATTTTTTAATTCTACTTTAGTACCAAATTGTTCTTCACCGCGCAGACGTAAGGATATATTCGCATCACAGCGTAAAGAACCTTCTTCCATGTTACAATCGGATACTCCCAAGTATTCTAGAGTCTTTTTCAAGTAGTTAAGATATTCCCTCGCCTGGGCGGGTGTCCTGATATCAGGTTCACTTACAATTTCAGCTAAAGGAACACCGGTCCTATTATAATCAACAAGACTACCTGAAGATTTATCAATACTACCTTCATGAATTAATTTACCCGCATCTTCCTCAAGATGTATCCTGGTTATCCCTATTTTATGAGTTCCCTCTTCTGTTTCAACTTCAATATATCCTTCTTTAGCTAAAGGTAAATCATACTGTGAAATTTGATAAGCTTTGGGTAAATCAGGGTAGAAATAGTTTTTGCGATCAAACTTACTATAGGAAGCAATGTCACAATTTAGGGCTAAACCAGTCATCACAAGGTAATCTACTGCTTTTTTATTTAAAACCGGCAAAGTACCCGGAAGGCCTAAACAAACCGGACAGGTATTTGTATTAGGTTCTTTTCCAAATTGAGTACTACATGAACAAAATATTTTAGAGTCCGTATCTAATTGGGCATGGACTTCAAGTCCAATAACAGTTTCAAATTTATTATCCATCACTACACCTCCATCTTTAAATCAGGATAATCTATATCTAAATCCAGTATTTTTTCTAGAGAATAGGCTACCTGTATTAATTTTTCTTCTTTAAAATGAGGGCCCATTATTTGAATACCAACCGGTAACCCCTTTTTATCAAAACCACAAGGTAATGAAATAGCAGGTATCCCAGCTATATTTACAGGGACTGTAAATATATCAGCTGCATACATATCTAAAGGATCTCTTTTTTCTCCAATTTCAAAAGCTGTTGTTGGTGTTGTGGGAGACACAATAAAATCATATTCTTTGAAAAGTTCATCAAAATCATTTTTTATAAGAGTTCTTACTTTTTGAGCTTTTAAATAATAATCATCATAATAGCCTGCACTTAATACATATGTGCCAAGCATGATACGTCTTTTAACTTCTTCACCAAAACCCTGTTTTCTAGTTTCGGTAAACATATCACTTAAATTATTTGCATTTTCTGCTCTTAAACCATAACGGACACCATCATACCTAGCTAAATTTGAACTGGCTTCGGCAGTGGCGATAATATAGTAAGCAGCGAGAGCATATTCGGCCCCTGTTACATCTACATTTTCAACTTCCGCCCCTGCTTCTTCTAATTCTTTAACAGCCTTCATTACAGATTCTTTAACTTCTTCTTGGATATCCATCTCAAAGTACTGCTTTGGAATCCCTATTTTATATCCTTCCACATCATTTTTAAGATGGTCTGTGAAATCTGGATAAGTTCTATCTATAGATGTTGAATCTTTTTCATCATTTCCAGTTATTACGTTCATCATTACAGCAATATCATCAACATTCCGAGCAAGTGGTCCAATTTGATCTAAAGAAGAAGCAAATGCAACAAGGCCATATCTTGAAACAGCTCCATAAGTAGGTTTTAATCCCACCACTCCACAAAAAGAAGCGGGTTGTCTAATTGATCCACCTGTATCAGAGCCTAAAGATACGGGAGCCATACCAGCTGCAACTGCAGCTGCAGAACCACCACTTGAGCCACCGGGAACTCTATTTTCTCCCCAGGGATTTACGGTGGGATTAAAAGCAGAATTTTCTGTGGACGACCCCATGGCAAACTCATCCATATTTGTTTTACCGGTTATAATACCACCTGCTTTTTTTATCTTATTTACTACTGTAGCATTATATGGTGGTACATAATCTTTCAACATTTTAGAAGAACAAGTCGTCTCCAAATTCTCGGTCGACATATTATCTTTAATTGCAATCGGTAACCCTTTTAGATAAGTATCTTTATAATTATTTTCATCTAATTCTTGTAAATCAATTTGTTCATTTTGATTAACATATGCTTTTACTAATGGTTCAACATTTTGCACTCGGTATGAGATCGACTCATGAATATCTCTTAATTTTACTCTCTCTTCTTCTAACATTACTTTTAAATCGCTCAGTGTTCTTTTATATAATTTCATTATATATATCCGCCACCTCCTTAGTTATCTTCATCCATTATTTTGGGAACTCTAAATTGGTTGTTTTGCTCCTCTGGAGCATTTTTTAGGACCTTTTCTAAACCCAGTGATCTTTTTTCCTGATCTTCCCTTAATACATTTTTAACGGGAATTGTATATGCAGTTGGTACAATATCTTCAGTATCCAACTCATCTAGTTTTTCTACATAATCCACAATGTCACTTAACTGCTTTGCAAGTCTTTCGGTTTCTTTTTCACTCAATTTAAGGCTTGCTAAATCAGCAATATATTTTACTTCTTCTTTATTAATCAATGTTTATCACTCCCTATCTTCTTTGTTTTTTTCATCTTTGAATCTATCTAATAGATTACCAGCAACCATAATTCTCAGGACTAAACTTAATCCGATCCCCATAATTCCTAATACAAAAAGACTAAAAAATAATTTTGCTGCTTTACCTTCAATCACTCCAAATACTCCCATGATTAAATATAGGGTTAAGGCGAATCCAAAATATCTTCTGTAAAGTACAAAACCCGGAGCCAAATATCTGCTTTTAGTATATTTAGTTCTTACCATAGTTACTAACCAGTCTGAAATAAATACCGCTATTAACTGTAATACAAAAATGGTAATTGCCCAGGGCCATAAATATTGGGGACTGAGAACAGCTATTAATACTACTGATATTATTGATACAATAAGAGCATATTTATAAAATTCCCAATCAGGCAAATTAATTACCTCCTTGTAATAGTTCCATAAAATCATCTTCATCCAAAATCTCTACATCTAATTCCTGGGCCTGTTCATATTTAGATCCGGGATTATCACCTACTATTAAATAAGAAGTCTTAGAACTAACACTAGATTTAACCTCGCCTCCATATTTTCTTACTAAATCCGAGGCTTCCTTTCTTGTATAATGGTTTAAGGCCCCTGTAAATACAAAAGAGTTGCCTTTTAAATATTGGGGCTCTTTTTCTTCAATTCTATTTTTTTTCATTTTAAGATTAGCGTCCCTTAATTTCTTTAATACATTCAAATTATGTTGGCTTTTGAAAAAGTTGATTATACTTTCAGCCATTACAGGACCTATTTCATTTATCTTTACTAATTCTTCTTTATCTGCTGATTTTAATTTTCCAATTGAATGATAGTTCTCCGCTAATATTCGGGAAGCATTACTTCCCACATGACGAATCCCCAAAGCATATATTAGTCTATTTAGTCCCCTTTCTTTACTAGCTTCAATTGCTTTAATCACATTTTTGGAAGATTTCTCGGCCATTCTCTCAAGATTAATCAAATCCTCTTTCTCTAAATAATATAGGTCTGCATAATCTTCTACTAAATCATTATTTAATAACTGGACAACTAGAGAAGGGCCAACACCTTCGATATCCATAGCATCTCTGGAAACAAAATGTAGAATACTCTCTTTCCTTTGAGCAGGACAACTAATATTGGTACACCGGGTTATTGCTTCATCTTCTTCACGAAAAACTTCTTCACCACATACTGGGCATTCTCTCGGCATTTTAAATTCTACCTCATTGCCAGTTCTCTTGCCCTTTATTACTTTTACAACTTCAGGAATTACATCTCCTGCCTTTTGTACTAATACGGTATCATTTATTTTAACATCCTTTCTTTTAACTTCATCTTCATTATGCAAAGTTGCTCTACTAACTGTAGAACCATCTAAAAATATGGGCTCTAGAACTGCGTTTGGGGTTAAGGCGCCTGTTCTTCCTACTGTTACCTCTATATCTTTTACTCTTGTGGTTTTTTGTTGGGCGGGAAATTTATATGCAATAGCCCAACGGGGGTTCTTTGAAGTACTTCCTAATTTTTCTCTAAGAGATAATTGATTTATCTTAATTACCATACCATCAATTTCAAAATCTATTTCTTCTCTTTTTTCTACCCACTCTTCACAAATTTTAATAACTTCTTTGATACCCCTACATTTTTGATACCAGTTTATATTAAAGCCTAATTCTTTTAAAAATTCAAGAGCTTGAAGATGAGCTGAAATATCTTTCCTGCTATCTTCAAAATTAACTAAGTCGTAAGCTATAAATGATAACGGCCTTTCTGCTGCAACCTTGGGATCCAGCTGTCTAATCGAACCAGCAGCTGCATTCCGTGGGTTAGCAAAAAGATTTTTTCCTTTCTCTTCACGTTTTTTATTTAATTCTTTAAAATCCTGTTTTTTAATAAATACTTCTCCCCTTAATTCCAGGTTTATATTCTCTTTTCTAAGTTTTAAGGGAATACTGTTTATTGTTTTCAAATTATGAGTAACATCTTCTCCAACTCTCCCATTTCCTCTTGTTACACCGATATCTAAGATACTACCGTCATACCTTAAAATCGCTGACAGGCCGTCAATTTTATGCTCGACTATATATTCATAGTTATCTGTTGAAAGTCTCCTTTTTATCCGATCATCAAAATTCTTCAGTTCTTCTTTGTCAAACGCATTATCTAGGCTTAGAACCTTAGTATTATGTTCAACTTTTTTAAACTCATCCCTTGGTTCCCCACCAACTCTCTGGGTAGGTGAATTTTCTGTCTTAAGTTCTGGATATTTTTTTTCTAGTTCCTTTAACTGTTTCATTAACTGGTCATATTCATAATCTGAGATCTCAGGATTATCCAGTACATAATATTTGTATTCATGTTTTCTAATTTCTTTACGTAGCTCTTTAACTCTTTTTTTAATTTTTTCATCAACCATTTAAATTTCACTCCTAATCTTTTAAGCTCTTTGAATTGGAGCATATTTTTCTAATAAAGTTTTGGGAGAACCTTTTCCAAAATCAATTGTTAATTCCAAATCATTCTCACCTGAAATTTCAACAATTTCTCCCCGGCCCCAGCGGCTGTGGACAACTTCCTGCCCAACTTTGTATCTATGAGATTTATTATTATAATTTTTAATATTGATTGACTCTTCTACCTCTTCTTCGAATCCCTTCCTCTCTGTTTTCTTTTCTTTTTCTTTGTTGTCTATTAGACCAAAAGGAATTTCATTTAAAAACTTAGAGGGAAAATTGTGTTCGGTACTTCCATATCTGTTTCTTCTTTGGGCATTAGATAAATATAGAATATCTTCTGCCCTGGTTATACCGACATAACAGAGGCGCCTTTCTTCTTCGATACCATCTTCTTCCTCGAAAGCATTTGAGTGAGGAAATAATCCTTCTTCCATCCCACTCATAAAAACAACCGGAAATTCCAATCCTTTGGCAGAATGAAAAGTCATTAAGGTTACTATATCTCTGTTTTCTTCTAAGTTATCTACATCTGCAACTAATGAAACTTCCTCTAAGAATGTGCTCAAATTATTATCGGCATCTTCCCTAATGTGCTCTTCAACAACATTCCGTAACTCATAGATATTTTCGATTCTACTTTCAGCTTCTGAGGAGTTTTCTTCTTTTAATTTTTTTATATATCCTGTTTTTTCAATCGCCGTATTAAATAATTTCATGAGCCCTTCAGAATTATTTATTTCTATTAACTCATTTATCATATTTGCAAATTTGGTAACTCTATTTTGGTAAGAACCACTCAAATAAGGGTTAGTATCGGATTTATTAGCGGTTTTTAATAAACTTAAATTTTCCTCTTCAGCATATCTTTTAACTTTATTTAAGGTTCCCTTTCCGATCCCCCTTTTAGGACTGTTAATTATTCTTTCAAAACTTAAACTATCAGCATTATTATTTATTAATTTTAGATAGGCTAAAATGTCTTTTATTTCCTTGCGTTCATAAAATTTAAAACCTCCAATGATTTGATAGGGAATCCCATATTTCATCATAGCATCCTCAATCTGCCTGGATTGAGCATTTGTTCTGTATAATACTGCCATCTCATTAAAAGTATATCCATCTTTCATTAAATATTTCATCTTCCGAGCAATAAAATTGGCTTCTTCTTGAGCAGTCGAAAGGGTTTCATAATATACCCTTCCCCCCTGACCTCGAGCGGCTTTTAATTTTTTTGGTACCCGGTTTTTGTTATTATTAATAACATTATCGGCGATATCTAATATTTTTTTATGAGAACGATAGTTTTCTTCTAATTTGATTACTTTTGCCTCAGGATAATCATCTTCAAAATTTAAAATATTTCTGATGTCTGCTCCCCTAAAAGCATAAATACTTTGGTCAGGATCTCCTACCACAAAAATATTTCTATGTTTCCGTGATAACAGCTGAGCAAATTTATATTGTGCAAAATTAACATCCTGATATTCATCAATTAGAATAAACTTAAATCTATTCTGATAATATTCTAAAACTTCTGGGTAGTCTACGAATAATTCAACAGTTTTCATTATTAAATCATCAAAATCTAAAGCATTATTTTCTTTTAATCTTTTTTCATATTTTTCATATACTGCTGCCACTATCTTTTCAAAATAGTCTACCGCGTCTTTTTTATAACTTACTGCTTCAATTAACTCATTTTTGGAATTACTAATTCTATTTAAAACAGCGGCTGGTTTAAACTTTTTAACATCATAATTTAAATCTTTTAAAATATTTTTGACTAGTTTCTTTTGGTCATAAGAATCATAGATAGTAAAATTCCTATTAAAATCTAACCTATTTATTTCAGGCCTTAAAATACGGACACAGAATGAATGAAAGGTTCCTAAAAAGATATCTGCAGCATTTTCTCCTGTCATCTTTTTTACTCTTTCTTTCATCTCATCCGCCGCTTTGTTGGTAAAAGTAAGTCCTAATATATTAAAGGGCTGTACATTATATTTTTCTATTAAATAAGCGATCCTATTTGTTAATACCCTGGTTTTACCAGAACCAGCACCTGCAATAATTAGACCAGGTCCTTTATAAAATTTTACAGCTTTTTTTTGCTGTTTATTTAGATTATTCAGTATTTTTTCTTCTCTATCCATTAATTATTCACTCCTGCTTTTCTTATTATATGTTTTTTAAAATTTTCTATAAGATCTCCTAAAAAGACATCCCTGTTCGAATAAAGTAAATGTGTTTTGCATTTACAATCACTTGCCCCAAAACCTTTTACTGGTACTTCAATAAATTTATGTCTTTTTAAAAAATTATAAAGTTTACATTCGAACTTTTTATCAGCTTCAATTGTATAATAATTAGATATTTGGGCTTTATCCAGTAAATAATCTATATGCCAATGGAATTTTTTATTAGATTTTAGATGTCTTTCCACTCTGCTTTTTAAATTAGTCTGGGCAGAACCAATATAATAATATTGGCCTTTTTTAAAATCATTAAAACCTAAAGCACCAATCTTGATAGATTTGTTATTCTTCAGGTTTATTTCCAATACATATATTCCACTATTTATTTCAACCATTTAATATCTCCTAACTATTTTTATTTCCATGCTAAAATATAGATTAATCCTTCTCCAATTATCAATCTTTACTCTTGAAAATTTAGATGATATAATAAAATAGTAAGTAAAAAATACTGTGACAACTGGCTATAGCGCAGTTTGGTAGCGCGCTTGCTTCGGGAGCAAGAGGTCCCCGGTTCAAATCCGGGTAGCCAGACCATTTTTTACTTTTTATACTTAGTTATTATAACATAAATGAGTCATAATTGCATATGATTAAAGGTAAGTTAATTAGTTAAATTCTTTAAAAAATTTAAAATATATCGTTTAATTAAAAAAGAAAAAAGTGCTCACTAAAAGAATTTAGTGACCACTCTTTTTTTATCGGGTTTATACCTCTAATTCTTTTAGATATTCTATCACTCTTTCAACATGCCCATCAACTTTTACTTTTGGAAACTTTTTGATTATCTTCTGATCTTTAGAAAGTATGAAAGTTGTTCTCTTGAACATACCTTTTAAATTTAATATATCAAATCTTTTAGCCAATTTTTTATCAACATCTGCCAATAATGGATAAGTTAAGTCATATTTTTCTGCAAATTTATTATGAGATTCTACACCGTCTTTGCTTATACCAACAACTTGAGCATTTAACCCCTCCAGGGTCTTCAGTTGTTTTTGAAAAGCAACTGCTTCCTTTCTTCAGCCTGGGGTATTATCTTTTATATAAAAGAACAATACCATCTTTTGTCCTTTAAAATTTTCTCTAGTATATTCTTCACCATTCTGATCTTTTAAACAAAATTTGGGTAACTTATCTCCTACTCTAATCATTACGATCCTTCCTTTCTAATTTATTCTTTTAATCATATATATAATTGAAGGGTTTTAAATATTATCCTGCTTAATTGAGGACTATGATATTTCAATAACTTTTTCAGAAAATTTAAAGATATTTATACTAAATTCCTCTATTAAATAATTAGCAGTAAATTTTAAACCTGTAACTTTGGCATCCTTTCCCCCGTTCCTAGCGTCATGAAGTCGATTTCTAGAAGGAACTTACAAGGTTGTACCAGAGGTACTCCCTGTTTTTAAAAACCATACAGGAACATTAAGGTTGTACCAGAGGTACTCCCTGTTTTAAAAAGCATACAGGCACATTGGGGTTGTACCAGAGGTACTCCCTGTTTTAAAAACCATACAGGCACATTGGGGTTGTCTGCTGAATAGTCAGTAAAGTTTAACCCTATAGTTTCTATACATTTTATAATAATTAACCTTCCACTTTAAATAATATGATAATTTAATCCCTGGGTAGAATTTTAACTCCAATTAAGCCAATTACTAAACCTATCACTCCTGCAAGTAATAAGGCTGAAATCCAACCTTCTACTCTCGCTGCAGCATAACTAGCAACTATCCCACTTATCACAGAAATTATTATTAGTTTGCTATTACTTTTAATAATAATTACCGCCTCCTTTTTTAGATATTTTATTATATTTTCGAAAATACTTCAATCCGATTTCCCTCCGGGTCAACAAATTCAAAAACATAGTTCTCCAGGATCTTCTGCAAAGGAAAAACTATTTCAACACCTTTATTTTTCATTTTTTCTAATAGCTGAGGTGCATTTTCAACCTCAAAGCTTAAAAGACAGTTGTCACCATATCTTACATTTTCGTTTTCTGAGCCCTTTTTAAAAAGAAACAACCTGAAATCTCCAATTTTAAATAAATAGAAGCTCTCTTTTAATTTTCGGCTTTCTCTTTCCAAGAACCATTGATAGAAATTCACTGCCCTTACCATATCTTGGACACAGATATAGGCAGACTCAAGTTTTGGTTTCATCTTCTTCCTCCAATCCTATTTTTAACTGTCTTCTATGTCAAATTCATATTCCTCAGCTAATTTTTTTATGGGGACATCATATTTTTCAATTATTATTACTGAATCCTTATCGATTATATTGAAGTCTCTTTTCCAGACTTTTTCAAAATATTTACGATGGTCATTGATTATCATTAAAAGCCTTAATAAACTGATGAAATTTAATTCGGAAGAAGAATCTAAATCTTCTATCATTACGTTGTGGATTTTACTTGGTATTATGGAATCAAGTTTAACTAAATCCCAGATTCCGTATCTATCCAACTCTTTTAAGATAATATCTGATTTAGATTCACTTTTAAAAGTAGGTTCAATTATATCCTTTTTTATCTCTCCTCTGAACTCTGTTAAGAGATATTTTTGCAGAGAGGTTTTATTTGCTTTTATATCTATTTCGCCATTACGAGTGATCTCTTTTACCTTTTCCTTATAATCATCTACTTCTTTTGCCAGCAGATTAAATTCTCGATCTGCCATTTCTAACATACCAGAGAGCGAATAGAATCTTCTCTGGAGGTGTTTGGGCAAGTTACCCTTTAGTTTGTAATTTCTATCATGTTCTATTTCTGCCCAGGCATGCTGTAGAATACTTCTGATCTGTATTTCAAATTTAAGGTTTTTAAACATATTAAATTCCTTTAAATCTATGAGTTGATTAGTCATAGTTCCTATATAATGCACAGACTTATAACCCATCTTATCTGCATCCATTAAATCCGCCTTATCTTCACTGTTTTCATAATCAATTTTAAATACTTCTTTGATTAAATCACTGATTTCATATACATCTTTTCCAAATAAGGTGATTATCCTTACCCCTGCTATATCTGTGATCTCTTTAAGAGGTTTTTTATACTTAATTCTTTTGGCTTTTCGCCTGAAACTCTCAATACTTTTGGCTCTGTTTTCTATACTATGATAATAGATATCTTTATCTTCTAATAGTCTTTTAATAATCTTTTCAACTTTTCTTGATAGTTTTTTATACTTATCTTGATTTTCCTTATACCATTTTACTGCTTTTTTTACTACTTTTTCCTCTGCCATAATATCACCTTCTCAGAGTAATATTTTTCTATTCGATTCTATCTCATGGTTAAATAAACAATCACACTGTTCTTGAATCTTATGTTTTCCTTTTTATAATAATTCTTTCTCTAACCTTATCTTATCATACTTTTAGATCTTGTTAAAAAATAAATATCATTATATCTTATTTAAACTTTATTGCCTATTTTAAATAAATCATTATTAAATTTTTCGATTTCTGATCGAAATGGTGTATAGGGAGGATTTATAAAGACTATCAATCCTGGACACACCGTATAGAAAATGTAGTTGCACCCGCAAAGAATTTGGAATCCAAGAATATATTTTAAAATATGAATTGAAAGGGACATATTAAGAAAAATATCATAAAAATGGCATTATAGAAGTCT
>JAWOEZ010000047.1:0-8142 GCA_046482435.1 Halanaerobiales bacterium | reverse complement strand
GCACTTTAGAGGGTAAGCCCAATCGGTTAGAAGGTGAATTGAGCTTACCCTGGGGAGTAAGGTATCAATCTAACTCCCTTAGTTGCCAAATTGAATAGAATCCTAGGCCTTTTAAGTGTCGGGGTATTTCAGCGTAATATCAATTTGGAAGCTAGGCTTAAACTATTAAGAATCCTCGCTTTTAACAACAGAAAGGGGGATGGGACTAGGTCAACCTTTTTCCTTCTTTAACACTGATTACCACTAAAACAGACCCCCCAAGTACTAAAATTGCTCCAAAAAGTTGAAAATAATTTAAAACATCATTAAAAAATATTATAGATAATACGATAGTTACAACGGGTTCTATCATACTTAATACTGAAACAGAGGTTGGACTTGTTAGTTTTATGCCCTGGAAAAAAGCCAAAAATCCTAACATAGAAACAATCGAGATCCCTACAACAAATAACCAGGTTTGGGGTGTAAATGAGAATTGAATATTGTTTGTCCCCAATCCTACTATTAAAAATGAAAGTGCAGCAAATAGACATACCATTGCTATCGTAGTAAGTAGAGGGACGTCTTTTAAAATATAATCTCCATATAAAGTATATACTGAATAAAATACTGCAGCCCCAAATGCAAAAATTAAACCGATTATTACTATGCTACCATTAGTTTTACCTAGTACAAAATTTAAACCTATAAATGAGATGATGATAGCTCCAACTACTTTTTTCGTTAATTTCATACCCATAAAAAATGAAATTATAGCAATAATAAAGGGATAGGTATAAAAAATCAAAACAGCTAAAGAAGCTGGTATATATCTTATTGCTGAAAAATAACAAAAACTAAAAATCGAATAAAAAAGGCCTCCCATAATAAATATTTTAATGATTTGTCTGGTGTTAAGTATAATTCTTTTATTAGTAATATAAGTATATGCAAATAAAAGGATCGAAGCCAAACTAAATCTTAGAAAAAGCAAAGTATAAACATCTATACCCCCCTCATAAGCAAATAAAGCCAAGATGGGGACTGTTCCAAAGCCCACTGCTGATAATATTCCATATGTAGACCCTACTATATTTTCATCCAAATGCAACACCTCTTTTCTATTCTTTTTTAGATGATTACTAGAAATCCTTTATTATTCTGTAAATTTTACCTCTCTTCCTTTTTGATCTGATTCATATCTTGCATACAGTATCTTGGTTACTATAAAAGCTTGTCTGAGTTAACCAATGGTTCTTTATCATTAATTATTGAATTAAACTGCAATTTTGCTTTTAGATATCCTAAATCTTTTTCCTACTCAACTGCTGTCCCCTCTTTTTAAATTCTTTCAAATCTTTATTCAATATATTTGCCCTCTTCTATAAAATTCTTTAAATATTAATATTTTTTCTAAAACCATAGAAATAAGAAAGAATTTTTGGTATTATGAATAATAGGATATATTAAAAGTTATCTTGATATCATATATTCAGTTTAAATTCAGGAGGTATAGTTGATGGAATTTAATATAATGATGTGGGTAGCCGCATTTTTACCAATTATAATTCTTTTATTTTTAATGTCATACATAAAAATGAACTCTCGTCAGGCCGCTCTTATTAGTTTAGGAGTTACTATTTTATTATCTACTCTAATTTATCAGTTTCAATTTAATCATCTGTGGATTGCTGTCCAAAAAGGTGTATCTTTAAGTCTTTATGTAATATTAATTATTGTAGGGGCGGTATTTCTATATAATATAGTTGATCTTGCCGGAGGTTTTAATTCCATCAAAGCCTTTATGAAAAATATTGATGGTGATAGAGCTGTTCAATTTATTCTTCTAAGTTGGGCTTTTTCTGGATTTATTCAGGGAGTTACAGGTTTTGGAGTTCCAATAGCAATAGTGGGGGCACTTTTAATAGGGACAGGATATGAACCCTTAAAATCTATTACAGCTGTGCTTGTAGGACATTCCTGGGCAATTAGTTTTGGTTCAATGGGATCCTCCTTCTTTGCACTTCAATTGGTAACTGATTTAGAACCGATTAGACTCGGTATTACTTTAGCTTTATTTTTCTTTATACCAGTGCTAGCTACAGGTATTGCTGTTGCTCATATTTATGGAGGTTTAAAGACAGTCAAAAATAATTTATTATATATTCTCCCTGTAAGTTTATTAATCGGTTTAGCTCAACTAGCTGCAGCAGCTGGTGGTTTTGCTCATGTTGGTGCTTTGATGGGAGGTATCGTAGGGACTAGTTCTTTACTATATATCCTCTTTAAAAAGACTGGTTTAACATTAAAAAATATTCAAAACATCAAAACTAATTATATGCCCGTCAGCAAGGCTTTATTCCCTTATGCAGTACTTATCGGCTCAGTCCTTATATTTCAAATTCCACTAGTCAACGAATTTTTACCTAAATTACAGCTTGCTTTTTCATTTCCGGGTTTTACAACAAATTTAGGTTATCAAGTTTCACCTGAGCAATCTTATTCCCCTATTAAACTATTTTCTCATCCTATCTTCTTTTTGGGTTTGGCATCTTTTACGGGTTTATATATATATATAAGAAATAAATATTTATCATATGAAAAATTAAAAAAAGTAATTGCAAAGACATATAACAAAGCAAAATCTTCAGTAACTACCGTTCTAATACTTATGATTATGGCTCTGATTATGAACAATTCAGGTATGATATTTATCTTCGCAAAAGGAATGGCTAATTTTAGCGGAAGATTATTTCCACTGTTTTCTCCTTTCATAGGAATTTTAGGAGCATTTTTAACCGGAAGTAATACAAGCTCTAACGTACTTTTCGGAGCATTCCAAATGAATACTGCAGAGCTATTAGACCTCTCACCAGTAATGATCTCTTCCACTCAATCCTTAGGGGGCTCTTTGGGCTCAGCAATAGCCCCTGCTAAAATTTTATTGGGTACTTCTGTAGTTGGAATTTTGAATAAAGAAGGTGAAATCATAAAAAGATGTATCGGATATACTCTTACTATTGGTCTAATTGTCGGTTTGGTTTCTTTATTTATCCACCTAATATATTTTTAAAAACTTTTTCAAATGGAGTTGAAAACAATGAATCATAATTACTTGAATTATCCTTACCCTTCAAGACAGATGACCAGGTTCTCAAAAAAAGGTATGGTTGCAACTTCACAACCCCTTGCAGCCCAAGCTGGTTTAGATATTTTAAAAAAAGGTGGTAATGCGGTTGATGCAGCTATTGCAACAGCTGCCTGTTTAACTGTTGTAGAACCTACCTCCAATGGTATTGGCGGAGATGCTTTTGCAATTGTTTGGATGAAAGATAAAATGTATGGATTAAATGCAAGTGGCCCCTCCCCAAAAAATATTTCAATAAAAGATGTAAAGGCACGAGGATTTAAAAAAATGCCCAAAAGAGGCTGGATACCTGTGACAGTTCCCGGAGCTCCCTCTGCTTGGGTAGCACTTTCAGAAAAATTTGGTAACTTAAGTTTAAAAGAAGTATTTGAGCCTGCTATTAATTATGCTAAAGAAGGGTACCCGGTTTCACCTATTTTAAGTAAACACTGGGAACAAGCACATCAAAAATTTAAAACAAAACTCACCAAAGAACAATTTTCATATTGGTTTGAAACATTTACTATTGAAGGAAAGTCACCAAAAAGTGGTGATCTATGGAAATCAAATGGTCATGCAGATACATTACAAAAAATAGCAAAAACAAAAGGAGAAGCTTTTTATAAAGGCGAATTAGCTGAAAAAATTGACCGTTTTTCAAGAAAGTATGAGGGGTTTTTAAGAAAAAAAGATTTAAGTGCTTACTCCCCAGAATGGGTAGAACCACTTAGTGTCAAATATAGAGATTACGATGTATGGGAATTACCGCCTAATGGCCAGGGACTTGTTGCCTTGCTAGCATTAAATATTTTGGAGGGTTTTGATTTCAAAAGTAAGGAAAAAGTCGAAACCTACCATAAACAAATCGAAGCTTTAAAACTAGCATTTGTAGATGGGAAAAAATATATTACTGATCCCAAAAATATGAAAGTGAGTATTGAAAAACTTCTTTCACAAAACTATGCTATTAATAGGAGGAGTTTGATAAATAATCGGGCTTTAAACCCTAAACCTGGTGCATTTACTAAAAGCGGTACTGTTTATCTTTCCACAGCTGATAAACAAGGAAATATGGTTTCATTTATTCAGAGTAATTATATGGGGTTTGGGTCCGGATTGGTAGTGCCAAATACTGGAATTGCTTTACAAAATAGAGGTCACAGTTTTTCTTTGAATAAACAAAACCATAATACCCTTGCACCATATAAAAAACCCTACCACACAATAATTCCTGGCTTTCTTACTAAGAATAACAGACCAATAGGCCCCTTTGGAGTAATGGGAGGTTATATGCAGCCCCAGGGGCATGTACAAGTTTTAATGAACCTGATTGATTTCGCACTAAACCCACAGGCCTCATTAGATGCCCCCAGATGGCAGTGGATAAAAAATAAAGAAATATTAGTTGAAAAAAACTTCCCTTCACATATTGCTAAAGAACTTGCTAGAAAAGGACATAAAATAAGAGTTGAGCTGGATGCCAGCAGCTTTGGAAGGGGGCAGATTATTCTCAAAGATAGCGAAAGAAAAATATATATTGGAGGTACTGAAAAAAGAACAGACAGCCAGATTGCTGTCTGGTAAATTTAATAAAAAACAAGGCCTGAATATTTTAAATTCAAAACAAGGAGGAAAAATAATGTTACACGGGGTTCTTTTTTCAATTTTAGCTGGAATAATGGTCTCGCTTCAAGGGATTTTCAATACACGAGCCAGTGAACATATTGGCCTATGGCACACTAATGTCCTTGTCCATGGCTCGGGTTTTATTTTGGCTTTAATTATTTTAATAACTATCAATAAAGTGACTTTTTCAAATATAAAAAATGTTAACCCTTATTATTTGATAGGGGGAGTTCTAGGAGTAATTATAGTATTTAGTGTAATGAGAGGAATAACTACTTTAGGGGCTAGTTATGCTATCACTATATTGATAGTAACTCAAATCTTTGCAAATGCCTTAATTAATTATTTCGGAATCTTCGGAGAACATATCATACACTTTTCCTGGACTCAAATACTAGGTTTAATCTTAATGATAGCAGGCATATTACTCTATCAGCTTACATAGAGTTAATATATAAGTTTAATCGTTTTTTTCATTATTCTCTTTTTTCGCCTGCTCAACAGCATCTAAGGTTGAGGATAATATTGTATCACTTTCATAAAATATTTTATCTTCACCAATTAATTGAATTATACCTAAATTTTTTAGTGTCTCATATTTCTTTTCGTTTACACCCGAAATTAAAACTTCCCGTTCTCTGGATTGAACCTCTTTAATGAATTTTTTTAATTCATTTATTGAAGTGATATCCATATTCTCTATATTTCTAACTCTTATAATATATCCTAGGCCTGACTCTGAGACATCTTCTAATTTATATTTGAAACTATCAGCTGCACTGAAGGTAAAATCTCCTATCAAGTCTAATATAATATACTCATTATCATCTATTTCTTCAGGAGCTGTTTCTACTATTTTTGAGTTGGTCTCTTTATCATATTTTAGATGACCAACATTAGCTTCTGAACTATCTTTTATTACTGAAATAATGGAAAGAAGAACACCGAAATAAACAGCATATTCTATTCGCGGTGAACTAACTGTTGCTAAGAAAGTTAAAATAAAAATTAGGGTATCAGCTTTTGTAGCGTTTAACAACTCTTTGATTTCCTCTATATCTATCATATTATAAGCAACCACTAATACTAAACCGGCCAAGGCAGAAATAGGTATAAAATTTATAAAAAAATTAAAGAAAAAAACAAAAATTAAAATAGCTAAGGCTGTAATCAATTCAGAAATTCTGGTTTTTGCACCTGCCTGATAATTGGCAAAAGTATTTGTAAACGAGGCCGAACTCGCAAACCCATTAAAAAATGATAAGCCGAAGTTCGTTATACCCTGGCTGATAAACTCTTTATTAATATCTAATTCTTCATTAGTACGATTAGAGATCGATTTAACTACTGCAAGCGTTTGAATTAAACCTACAATCGCTACCGCTAATCCTTTTGTTGATAAATTAATTATTAAGCTAGGACTAAAGCTGGGTATACTTATTTTAAAATTACTTAAGTTTAAACTTCCAACAATTTCAACTTGATTGTTCAAACCAAAAACAATAACAATTAAAGTTGTTCCTATTACTCCAAATAAGTAAGGTGGAACTTTATATTTGCTTTTATCTACTAATATTATTAAAAATATTGTTAATAACCCTAATAAGATGGATAGATAGTTTATCTCTTTATAATTCACTATTAAAAAATAAAATTCAATAAAAATATTATAGGTCCTAATTATACTTATCCCTATGAAATTTTTTAGCTGACCAACACCTATTATTATTGCAGCACCAGTGGTTAATCCTACTATTACTGGATGTGAAACATATTTTACTAACTTTCCAACTTTTAAAAAACCTGCTATAATTTGAAAAACACCAACTAGTAAAGTTAATAATATTACAGTTTCAAAATAACTTTCATCACTTACAAGACTTAAATTACTTGCAATAGCCATAGCCATTAAATTAGTGGGGCCAACGATAATATAATTAGATTTACCTGTAAAAGTAGAAATTATTTTTGAAATAATTGATGTAGATAGACCATATATAGGATTTAAACCTACGATTAATGCATATGCCATATTTTGAGGTATAGCTAAGGCAGCTATAGAAATTCCTGAAGAAAAATCTTTTTGCAAATAATTCTTTTTATATTCTTTTATGACTTCTATAAAATTCTTTCCTTTATTATTCATAATACTCACCATTATTTATAATTTTAATTAGACATCTTTCTATTATAACTGAAGCTATTCCATCCTAATTATATCTTAAATATTTAATAAAATGTTTTCCTGTTATATATTATATTTGAGCAAAAATTTAGATATACCTTTTTGTTACTTCTTCCAATCTTCAAATCAATGATTTTTAAAAGTATAAAATAAATTGCAAAATTTAATTAATTACCTAATTTATAGCCAAGAAAGCCTCGCTCTTGAACAAGGGCGGGGATGAGTTGGCTGCTTTAAAATTAATTAAATATTAATCTTGGAATTAATTTTGTTCTTCAAAAGCAATTATAAAGCCTTATCAAATAATTTAGTCCCAGCTTTAAAAATATCTAGATTAATCGGCCGGATCTATTCTAAAACTGTCTCTACTATCTTTAAACTAAAACAAAATAAAGATATCTAACTCTCTGAAAATAATATGGAGAAACTTATAAAATTTTATGCTGGTCAGTTTGAACTACACTCTCAAACCAGACGAGGAATAGTACAGCAATATTATAATAATCTCAAGTCTTTTTTAAAATCTAAAGGTAAAGCAAGTAATCCTCAACTTGATGATGATAATAAAAAATATTGGCAGTAGATTTAGGAGAGGTCCATCCCATGGTAACTTTTAATGATAAAGAGAGTCTTATCTATAATGGCAGCAGATTAAACTCATTTATCAGATTTAGAAATAAAGAATTAGCCAAATGGCAAAATAAAATATCTTACTGTCAAAAATACACAAGCCATCTTATTAGTTATTGTAATTGGAGATATTAAAGGGCTTAGAGACAATATTAAGTTTAGTACTACTACTAACCCAAAAGTTGAGCAATGGGTAGCTAAACAAATATCCGAGATGGTTGAGTATAAGTCTAAATCTGTTGGTATTGTAACTGTGTACCAGGAAGAATCTTATACTTCTAGGAGGTGTCCTAGCTGTGGTAAAAGACATCAACCCAAAGCAAGAAACTTTAACTGTGAAGGCGGGTTTAACTATCACAGGGATAGGGTGGAGGCTTTAAATATTTTAAAAAAGTATATAATTGGCACTTTAGAGGGTAAGCCCAATCGGTTAGAAGGTGAATTGAGCTTACCCTGGGGAGTAAGGTATCAATCTAACTCCCTTAGTTGCCAAATTGAATAGAATCCTAGGCCTTTTAAGTGTCGGGGTATTTCAGCGTAATATCAAT
Source organism: Halanaerobiales bacterium (assembly GCA_046482435.1). Taxonomy (GTDB): domain Bacteria; phylum Bacillota; class Halanaerobiia; order Halanaerobiales; family M55B127; genus M55B127. Next base: position 47 of record JAWOEZ010000047.1, on the reverse strand, counting down.
TTGGAAGCTAGGCTTAAACTATTAAGAATCCTCGCTTTTAACAACAG
>JAWOEZ010000050.1:0-12065 GCA_046482435.1 Halanaerobiales bacterium | reverse complement strand
AAAATAATATATGCCATCAGATATTTTTTTAAGGAGGAGCTTTTAATGAACAGACGAGCCAAATTATATCTAGTATTTTTATTTGTATTTTTTCCAATAATATTAATTGTTTTATATACTCAAACAGCTTCCTTTGATTTCAATCAGGAAATTATTTTTTTCATAATTATATTATTAATATTAATGAATCTTAATACTATATATTATAAATCGAAAATATTGACTGTCATTTTTCTACCAGCACTAATCCCTTCAATTGTAATATATGAACCATTTTGGGTAATATTAATTGCTTTTTTTGGGTCAATTAAATTTACTGAATTACAAAAAGAAAATTTTGTATGGTATAAATTTTTATTTAATAGAATAATGGTGGGACTTGCGGGGGGGAGTGCCGCTTATATTTTTAATATATTTTATAGGAATCCTTATTCTTTCAATATTTTTATTTCTGTGTTAGCGTCTGCTTTTGCATATTTTTTAATAAATAATATTTTGCTATTTACCATAATGAAATTAACCGAAGAAAACAAAGAATTATCTTATGTTATTTTTATAAGTGAAATAGTAAGAAATGTTTTTATTTCATTTTTTTTAGGGGTTCTCCTCTATTTTAGTTATACTGAATTTGGCAAACTTTTTTTCATAATGATAATTTTATTAATATATATTGTAAGAGATTTATTTTTCTCCCGTTTTCAACTATTAAATTCTTTCACACAAGTAATAGAGAGTTTCTTGAAAGTTATTGACTCTAAAGACCAATATACTGAAGGGCATTGTGAAAGAGTAGCAAAATATACAAATAAACTTTGTGAGGTTGCAAATGTAAAACAACGGAAAAAAGAAAGAATTGTAAACATGGCTAAAATTCATGATATAGGGAAAATATATGTAGATGATCAGATACTAAAAAGTGATGATATCTTAACTGATGAGGAATTTAAAGAAATGAAAAAGCACAGTAAATATGGTTATGAACTTTTAAAGGATATTGATATGTTAAATGACGATCTTGAAATAATTCTTTATCATCATGAGTTTTATAATGGGAATGGTTATCCGGAGGGAATTAAAGAAAAGGAAATTCCAATAGGTTCCAGAATATTAAATATATGTGATTCATTTGATGTTATGACTACCGGCCGTAGTTATAAAAAAGCTCTCAATAAAGAGGAAACAATAAGAGAATTTGAAAGGTGTTCGGGAACACAGTTTGATCCCGAATTAGCTGGTAAAATTATTAAACTTATTAAGAATGGAGAGCTTGATGGGAGCTTTAAAATATAAAAGTAATTAAAAGAAATTATCATGTTAAATGGGGGTAGAGAGTATGTTCGAGGATTTAGTTCAAAAAATTAATAAACTTGATGGAATAATTTCCTCTAAGATAACGGGCAATGATGATATTGATGAAGTACATATCATAGCTGATAAAAAGCGTAATCCTAAGAGGATTGTGAGAGATGTGGAAACTATTATTTTAGTAAATCAAGATAAAGATATAGATCATAAAAAAATCAGCATTGCACAGTTTGAACATAATGAAAAAAAACATGATATTGATAGATTAGAAATAATTTCAATATTCAAAGAAAATAATAATCCGATTTGCCATTATAGATTAAAAATAAATGATAAAATTTTTGAAGGACAGAGTTCTGATTATCCTGATGAACCATTAATGTATAAAGCTGCATGCGGTATGGCTAAAATGTTAGAAAAATACATAAAGTTACCTGGCAAGTTAAGAGTAGAAAATGTATTTAAAACCGGTTTGAGAAATGAAATTGTAATAGTACAGGTAACATTATTTAATGAACATGGAATGAAAGAAAGGTTATTAGGTTCTACATATATTAATCAGGACCTCCCATTAGCAGTTGGTAAGGCCTGTCTTAAAGCATTAAATCGAAAAATAATTGGTAGCTATTCATGATAATAATATATTTAAAGGAGTAATGATTATGGTTGAACTAATTGATTCACATGCCCATTTAGATTTTGATAAGTTTAATAAAGATAGAGATGATGTAATTAAAAGAGCAAAAAATAACGAGATAGTTAATATTATTAATGTTGGTTCAAATTTAGCTTCAAGTCATCGTTCATTACAACTTAGTCAGAAGTATGAAATGATATATGCAGTGGTAGGTATACATCCCCATGAAGCTAAAAATCTTGATAAAAATGCTTTGAAAGTACTTAAAGACCTTGCAAAGGCTGATAAAGTTGTAGGAATTGGTGAAATAGGTTTGGATTTCCATTATGATAATTCCCCCCGTGATGTACAAAGGGAAGCTTTCAGAAAACAACTTAGACTTGCAAAGGAAATTAATTTGCCTGTAGTTATCCATAGCAGGGAATCAGATAGTGATACAATTAAGATATTAAGAGAAGAAAAGATGGATAATCATAATGTATTACTTCACAGTTATACAGGAGGAAAAGAACTAGCTGAAAAAGCATTGGAGATGGGATTTTACTTTGGAGCCGGAGGTATTGTAACTTTCAATAGTGCCCAGGGTTTAAAAAAATTAATACAAAAGATACCATTATCACGAATTCTAGTAGAGACTGATTCTCCGTATTTAGCCCCTGAACCTCATAGAGGGAGAAGGAATGAGCCTCTTTATGTTAAGGAAGTCGCTAAATTTGTGGCTTCTTTGAAGAATTCTAATTTCAAAAAGGTGGCTGAGGTAACTAAGGAAAATACCGAAAGGTTTTTTAATTTAAAATAATGTATTCAGTTTAACTTTATTTTTTTTACACATATGATTTAATTATTTAAAGATAAATCAGGAGGGATTCTTAATGAAATATATAGTAAAATATGAAAAAGAAGGTCTAGAAGAAGTAGTGGAAGCACATGCTCCCGGACAGGCTACTTATCATTTTTTGAAAGATCATGATATAGATTTAGAAGAGATAGATGAAGATGATATAAAAATATTACCTTATAATGAAGATGAATAGAGCAAATAGTACCCGGCAATAGCCGGGTTTTATTTGTTGTTGTTTGACAGGCATGCACTAAATCTATAGGGTGAAAATCCCGAATTCCGAACACGGTTTAGGAATTAGCTGATGACAAGGGTGTCGTGGGTGACTGCGAATCTGAAGGAAGTTTAAAGCAAAATCTTGGTCCGAGGTACACGAATCACATTTGAGGCTGACTATAACTGGATAAGTTTGCAACACAAAACAAATTCCTTATCGTGCGAAAGTTATTACAGTAAATGTGGCGGATAGTTGAGATGAAAGATTTAGTACTTAACCTGTGAGGTTTTATAGACAACTTAGATGTTTGGTTGAAATGAGATTTACTGTAAGAAGTCAGTTTCCGTCATAGTACTGATAAATTTTTAGAAATAGGAGTTTAGGAAGGGCAGAACGATAATTATTTATTTAGTGGTTAACTTTATAGAGCATCAAGAACACAGCAACCTTTAATAAAGGCTTCTTAATTGAAAAGAGGATAAAAACTTCTCAATAAATATTAAGAGCCTGAAGTGTAAGATGGGAGTTGATAAAATCGAGAGATTTAAAAATAATTATTGAACCGGTGGATACGAGACCCGGATGTACAGAGGTCTGGGAGGTCGGTAGATAAACCAATCATCTGTCTCCTACCCGACAAAATATTATTAATTATAAGTAGCTATATGATATAAAAAAGTCATATAGCATTTTTTTATGCCATAAGAATTTATTTTATTACAGAAACCATTAAAAGGATTTAAAATAGGTGATTATTTAGAAAGTTAATAGGAAGCAAGCAAGAATAAACTGTAAATATTAGTAGTGGTAAAATATGGAATAATATGTTAGAATTGTAAATAAGGCAGCTTGGGAAATATATATTAAGGGGGGATCAGATGGAATTAATAGAAAATAATTGTAAAAAGTTGAGCAGACAAGAACTAATGAGTATTAATGGTGGAGGTCCAGTAGTAAGTACTTCTCTTGTATTAGGTGCATTTGGAGTAGCTTCTGCGGGAATAGCAATTGGTCTAGCGGTCGGAGCTGCTTATTATTATTCTACTCATTAATTTTCAGGAGGTGACCTAATTAAAAAATTAGACCAGCATGAATTAATGCAAATTAACGGAGGTTTTTTGGTCAGTAGTACAACAGCGACAGTAATATATTTAGTCGCCGGTTTAGGTGGAATGGCTTTAGGGGCTTATGTTGGTTATAACAAAGCAGCTAAGGACTAAAGAAATAGGGGAGTGTTTCTAGTTTTGGAGGCATTCCCTTCTTTCGAGGAGGTACTTATATTGAATAAAAAGGAGAATGAGAAAATGACTTTATTTACTTTGTTTAAGGGGCCGATATTGGGACATAATTTTGTTTTAGGTTTATTTTTTACTACAGCAGCAGGTGTTTTAGTTGGTTTTATAATGGGCCAGGTAATATACCATTTACTGCATTGAGTATTGATAAATTATGCAAAATATATTCATGAAAATATACTTAGTATATTTTAAAATAATTTATAAGAATAAACTGATTAAGCAAAAAGATAAGACCGATTGTGGAGCTGCCTGTCTTTCGACAATAGCCAATTTATATAGTCTGAATTATCCCACCAGTAAAATTAGAGAAGCTGCTGGTACTGATCAAAAAGGCACCTCTGCTTATGGTTTGTTAAAGTCAGCAGAGGAAATTGGTTTTGCAGCTAAGGGAGTGAAAGCCCAAAGTATTGATTTAACAGCAGAATTAAAATTTCCAATCATTGCGCATTTAGTGGATAATAACTTATCACATTATATAGTAATACTAAAGATAAATAAAAATAAACTTATTATATTTGACCCTGATTCTGGGTTGAAAATAATTGATAGGACAGAGTTTGAAAATAGATGGACTAATGTATTAATTTTACTATCTCCTAAGGATTTAGACTTTGATAATAACGAAGCAAAAATGAGTAGAACTTCTTTTATAAAGAAATATCTAAAAGAAAATAAAAAGGTGATTTTATATATTTTTATTGCTTCAGTGCTGTATACCATATTAGGGATAGCTGGTTCTTTTTATTTCAAATATTTGATCGATAGTATTTTGATTAATGGTTTATTAAAAACCCTTCATATTGTCTCACTAGGAATACTTATAATTTCAATATTGAAGGTTATGATGGATTCTTTTAGAAACTACCTCACATTATTTTTAAGTCAACAAATAGATATAAGTCTAATAATGGACTATATAGAACATATCTTAGAACTTCCGATATCTTTTTATGAAAAAAGGGGGATAGGAGAAATTCTTTCAAGAGTAAATGATTCCGGTAAAATTAGAGATGCTCTTTCAAGTGCTGCGATTTCAATCATGATAGATTCAACTTTAATTATAGGTGGGGGAGTTGTGTTATACTTACAAAGCAAGTTCCTTTTTAAAATTGCTGGAGTTTTAATTCCAATATATATTGTATTAGTACTATCCTTTGCAGATAAACATAATAAAGTTAGAAAAAAGGAAATGAAAAAGGGAGCGGAATTGCAATCTACCCTAGTTGAAACAATTGATGGTATAAAAACTATTAAAGCACAAAATAATGAAAAGTTTAGTTATATTAACAACGAGAAAAAATTTCTGTGTTTTATAGAGAATATATTTGATGCAGGAGTTTTAAAAAATATTCAAAATTCGTTTGATAACTTATTAGCTTCGATTGGAGAGATAATAATACTCTGGGCAGGAGGGTATCAAGTAATCCAGGGTAATTTAACAGTTGGGCAGCTGATAACCTTCAATGCTTTATTAGTATATTTTTATGAACCCCTACAGAATTTAATAAAATTACAGCCTAAAATTCAGGAGGCATTGGTTGCTTTGGATAGATTGAAAGATATTATGGTCCTGGATAAAAAAGTAACTGATAAGGAAACTATTCGGATTAAGAATTTGAAAGGGGATATAGCCTATAAGAAAGTAGGATTTATTTACAATATGAAAAATAGGGTCTTAAAAAATATTTCTTTTAATATCAAAGCGGGCCAAAAAATTGCTTTTGTTGGTAGAAGCGGATCGGGTAAAACCACAATTATTAAATTACTTATGAAATATTATTCTACTAGTCAGGGAAATATCTATATAGATGGCAAAAATATAGATGATATTAATACTAAAATCTATCGTGAAAAGATTGGATATGTACCTCAAGATTTATTTTTATTTAATAGGTCAATAAAGGAAAATATAGATTTAAATTCTACAGAAAATAATCTTGATGAAGTTATTACTGCTGCCAAAAAAGCAAAGATACATAACTATATTAACCAGCTGTCAGAAAGATATCAACATAAAATTACTGAAAAGGGTAATAATCTATCCGGAGGAGAAAAACAGAGAATAGCTATAGCTAGAGTTCTTTTAAAGAACCCAGATTTAATAATTTTTGATGAAGCAACCAATAACTTAGATTATACTACAGAAAAAGAAATATTAAAAATGATAGATGATCTACCAAATAAAAAAACTGTAATTATAATAGCTCATCGGTTAAAAACCATAAAAAATGTAGATAAAATATTTTATATGAAAGAAGGCAAAATAACCGAAGAGGGAAATCATAAAAAATTGCTTTCTAGAGAAAGTGATTACTATAAGTTATGGAATAAACAGAAATAGCTAAATTAAAATGAGGGAATATTAATTGGAATATAAATATCTAGATATAAATGATCTAACTAAAAAAAAGTATCATAAAAATTCAAAAAACAAACTGTTTTTAAAATTAATTATTTTAACTATATTAATAATTATTACTATTGCAATAATCTGGATGTTCTTTGGAGAGATAGATGTCGTAATTAAGACAAATGGTATAATCAAGTTTAGAGATAATATAAGTTCTGTTTATAACATTGAAGGTGGAATATTAGAAGATATTATAGATAAAAATAAAGGAAATATTAAAAAAGGTGAACTCTTATTTAGGATAAGAAACAGCTCATTAGTTAAAAGAAAGGAATATGTAAAGGGTAAAATAAATGATAATAAACAAGAAATAAAAGATTTGAAGAATATAATATTATTTTTAAAAGAAAAGCAAGATATTTCAGAGACTAACATAAAATTGTTGGGAAACAGGTATATAAATATAAAAAATAGGCTTAAGAATTTACGCGAAGGTATTGATTTTAAAAGAAATGAACTTAATGTAATTAAGAAATTTATAAATGTAAGTATTTCGGAAAGGGATTACAAAAATGAAAAAAGAAGATTAAAAGAATTAAAGTACAAGTATAAAAGTTATAAAAGTGGAAAAATTTTAGAAATAGAAGATAAAATAGCTGAAAAGGAAGATAATATTTTTAAAAAAAAGATAGAATTGGAGAGTATAAATTCAAAAATTTCAAACTATAAAATTACCTCTCCTATAAGTGGGAAAGTGCAATTTTTGAAAACATATAATGAAGGAGATTATATTCCTCCCGGTAATGAAATTATGAAAATAATTCCTAATAAAAGAGAAAATTATTATGTGGAATTATATATTAAGAATAAAGATATACTCAGAATAGACAAAGATGACTTAATTAGGTACAGGATAGCATCTTATCCCTATAAAGAGTTCGGAATTGCAAAAGGGAGGATTTTGATGATAAATTCGGATACCACGGAGGTTGATAATCAAAATTATGTATATAAAATAGAGGCTAGTATTAATGATTATTTAAGTAAAGGAGAAAACTTAATAAATATAAATTATAAAAATGGTATGATAACTAAAGCCTCTGTTTTAGTAGGGAAAAGGAAAATCTTTTATTATATATTAGAAAAGTTAGATTTTATAAACTAATCAACAGGGGTGTTTTGATTGAATATTGAGCAGATGTACTTTGATTATAAACTAATTAAAGAAGAAGTTACTTCTTCTTGGACTAGATGTTTACAGCATGAAAAAAGTCGACATATACAAGCGAGTGATTATATTTATGGGGATAAAAGCACAGATCATATTAGTGAAAATGTCAAAAAATATTTCTCCGAAAAAGTAAAAATTATAAATAAAAGACTGAACCAGAATTATATTTTTTTCTTAATCAACAATAAATATATTATTGAGGAAGTTGCAGCTGATTTTACAAAAAATAATAAATTAAAACAAGAAGGTATTAAAAGGGGTTTTTCATTTTCAGAAGAGTTTTCTGGGACAAATGCAGTTTTTCTTGCGGGCAAACTTAAAAAACCAGTCCATATATTACCGGGACATCATTTTTGTGAGCCTTTAAACGGTTGGTACAGTATTGCTACTCCAATCATGAATAATGATAAAATATATGGTTTTATCAATGTAATTCATAAGAATATAATTAAAAATGAAATAATTTGTTTGAGTAATCTTTTGGTAGATAATATCCAACTTAAAATAACTAATAAAACCCTATCTTATAGTCGTCATAAAAAGGAAGGCCTTACTAAAAAGCAGTCCTTTATTTTAAAACAATTAGCGAAAGGTTTGACTGATAAGGCTTTAGCCAGAAAAGTACATCTCAGTGAGAGTACAATACAATACCATAAGAAAAAACTATTTAACTTCTTTAAAGCACATTCTAAAGTAGAGTTGATAGTAAAGGCTTTTAAAAATGGCTTTTTAACTTTTGAAGAGGTTAGTTTTAAAAAGAGGATTTAGCCCCTTATTAATGAAATAATAATTATAACGCTAATAAAGTAAGGGGAGATAGAAATGTTTAAGTTATTGGTAATTAATCCGGGCTCAACATCTACTAAATTATCTATATTTGAAGATGAAATTGAAGTCTGGAGCAAAAATATTCAGCATAAAAGTGAGGAGATAAGAAAATTCGAGAAAATTATTGATCAATTTGAGTGGAGAGAAACACTTACTAAAAAAGTAATTTCCGATTCAGTCCACAAATTTAATGAGTTAGATGCAGTCGTTGCCCGAGGTGGTGTTGCATTAGATCCTCTATTAGGTGGGACTTATCTAATAGATGAAAATATGGTCAATGATTTAGAAATTGCAAAAAATTCTTCTCATGCCTCTAATTTGGCGGGGATTATAGCTTATAATTTAGGAAGAGAATATAATATACCTGCCTATACAGTTGACCCTATATCCGTTGATGAATTCGATGATTTAGCAAGATTGTCAGGTCTTCCAGAAATTAATCGAAAGTGTCAATCTCATGCTTTAAATTTAAAAGCTATTGGAAGAAAAACATCGGAATATATAGGTAAAGACTTTGAAGAAGCTAATTTAGTGGGAGTTCACCTGGGAGGTGGGATTTCTATAGCTTCTTTAAGGAAAGGGAAAATAGTAGATGTTAATAACGCCAACCAGGGGGGACCCTATTCTCCTGAACGGGTAGGTACATTGCCTAGTTTAGGATTAGTAGAATATATTTATGATAATAATCCTGATCATAATAAATTCGTAAAAAAGCTTTTGGGTAATGGGGGATTAATGGCCTATTTAGGTACAAATGATGGTTTAGAAATTGAAGAAAGAATAAAAAATGGGGATCAAAAAGCGAAATTAGTATATGAGGGCATGATTTATCAGATTACCAAAGAAATTGGTGCGATGGCAACTGTTTTAAATGGTGATGTAGATGCAATATTTATTACAGGGGGTTTAGCTAAGTCCAAATATATTACTAATAGAGTTGTGAAGAAAATAAAATATATATCGGAAGTTCTTGTTTACCCCGGGGCTGAAGAAATGGAAAATTTGGCGAAGGGAGCTCTGAGAGTTTTAAAAAAGGAAGAAGAATATCTAGAATATGAGGAAGGAAAGATAGATACCGAGATATTTTAGGAACAAGGAGCAAAGCACTTCTCTTTTTCAAATGGGTGATAAAGTTGCTCGGTTTTGATTATTTTAAGAAAAAATTAAATCTAAACAAAAATGTATAATTTGGATAGTTAATTTATTATAAGCAGCAAAGGGTGGTTTAAATGTCTAAAGTTTTTTTAACCAGAAAAATTCCTGATAAAGGTTTAGAACTATTAAAAAGGAAGCACAAGGTAAGTGTCTTTTCAGATTCAGAGAATCCAAATAAAGAACAACTTATAGAGCACGCCCAAAAATCAGATGCAATCATCTCTTTATTAAGTGATGAAATTGATGAAGAAGTTATAAACAAATCTGAACACTTGAAAATTATTGCTAATTATGCAGTGGGGTACGATAACATTGATTTAGAAGCCGCCAAAGAAAATAATATATATATAACAAATACTCCTGACGTTTTAACAGAAGCCACAGCTGATCTAACCTGGACATTACTATTAGCTACTGCGAGAAGAATTGTAGAGGCTGATAAATTTCTTAGAAATCTAAAATATGAAGGTTGGGCTCCTGAACTATTATTAGGTCAAAAAACTTATGGTAAGACTCTAGGGATTATTGGTTTTGGTAGAATTGGTCAGGCTGTAGCTGAGAGAGCTCACGGTTTCAATATGGAAGTATTGTATAATAAAAGGTCTCCTCTGAATAAAAACAAGGAGGTTGAATTGGGAGTTAAGTATACTGAATTAGATAGAATATTTAAAAAAGCCGATTATATAACTATTAACGCTTCTTTAAACGAGTCTACTTACCATTTAATTGGTGAAAAAGAATTTTTAGAGATGAAAGATAATGCAATAATTGTTAATACAGGGCGGGGGCCAATTATTAATGAGAAAGCTTTGGTGGAAGCATTGAAAAACAAGGAGATATTTGGGGCAGGGTTGGATGTATATGAATATGAGCCTGAAGTATCTCCTGAATTGTTGGATTTAGATAATGTGATTTTAACTCCTCACATCGGATCTGCAACGATAAAAGCAAGAAATGAAATGTCAGAAATGGTGGCAGAAGATGTGATAGCAGCATTGGAAGGTAAAGAACCAATTAATAGAGTTGTATGAAAGGGGTCAAAAGTTGATAAATATTAAGAGAGAGATTCACGATATTTGACTAAGTATAGAGAAGGGAATGCTTAGTTTTCCCGGAGATACTATTCCTGAATTAAATAGGATAAAAAATATAGAAAATGATAATTATAACCTAAGTAATATTAAAGTGAGTGTACATTTAGGTACACGTGTAGATGCTCCATCCCATTTCATTGAAAACGGGAAAACTATTGAGGAGGTGCCCGCCGAAAGGTTTATTGGAGATGTTCAGGTAATTGAAATTAAAGACAGTCAACTACTCCACCCTAATCAAAAACAAGGTTAGGATGGGGCTTGAAAAAGCTCATAAGTGAAGTAGGAGATTAGCTTTAGTGATGTCTTCTCGAAGGTGAAGGCAGATGAACTATGTCCTGTGTTGAGTGTTCGACATACACCCTAGGATACTTCTCCAGTCTTAGGCTCTGGAAGTTGTAATGGACGACCTCATATCGCTATCCTTATGATATGCAACATCATTACAACCTATGCCTACACAGACATTAGCGAGGAGAACTTACCTGGATTAGCAGAGATGGCCTTTACAGGTCGCAAAATTATAGTTTAAGGAAGTGTTAAGATATGAGTAGAGTATATGTCCAAGACAAAAATGGAAAGCCATTAGACCCTACTAATTCAGCTAGAGCTAGAAAATTATTAAAAAAAGACAGAGCTAAAGTTGTTAAAAGAAATCCATTTACTATCAAAATTATAGATAGAGAAAGAAAAAATTCTTATACTAAAGATGTAACTTTAGGCATAGACGCTGGATATAAAGAAGTAGGTTTTTCAGCAATTAATGAAAATGAAGAATTAATTAGTGGGGTGTTAAAACTTCGCAATGATATATCTAAAAAATTAGAGCAAAGAGCTAATTATCGTAGAAATAGAAGACATAGAAATACTAGGTATCGCAAAGCTAGATTTGATAATCGCAAAAAGAGTAAACCTAAAGGCTGGTTAGCACCTAGTATTAAACATAAGTTAAATAGTCATCTTAAATTAATTAATAGATTAAAAGACATATTACCAATTAAAAAAGTAATAGTAGAAGTAGCTAAGTTTGATACTCAAAAAATACAAAATCCTGAAATAGAAGGGGTTGAGTATCAACAAGGGGAATTGCAAGGGTATTTAGTTCGTAATTA